>NZ_JBYCKR010000117.1:0-1501 GCF_057473505.1 Acidithiobacillus sp. TH-A35
TTGCGCGGTTTTGCCGAGACCCATGTCGTCCGCGAGAATGCCGCCCAAATGATGCTCGCGCAGGAATTGCAGCCAGGCGAGTCCATCCTGCTGATAAGGGCGCAGGGGGAGGGCGAAACCTGCGGGCAGGGCGACGGGTGTAATCTCCCCATTTTGGGGCAGGCGCTTGGCCAGGGCACGCACGGCATCCATACCCTCACTACGCCACTGGCTGCTATCCGCCAACCGGGCGAGGCGCGGCGCATCAAAGGCGGACATCCGCAGAGGGCCTGAAGCGCCAAGGCTGAACAGATCGATGAGGGTGCCGACCAGTGGCTTCAGGCGATCCGCCGTGGTCTGGATCGGGATACCCGCCGGGGTGTGCAGGTGAATGTGCTCATCGTCAGGGATAGTGCTGAGGCCACCCGGATTCAGCCAGCGCGGATCGCGGGTGAAGAGGGCGCCGAGCAGGGGGGCCAGTGCCAGCCGTTTGCCGTCCACCACGACGCCGACATCCAGACCCAGCCAGCCCTCTTCGGCGCCATCCACCTGCATATCCCATTCGTCCACTTGCAGGAAGTAGTGGCGGAAGCCATCAGGCCAGCGCACTTCCCAGCCTTGGTCGCGGAGTGCATCAACGCCCGTCGTCATGAATCCGTCCCAGTCGGCCTCACTGGCCAGGCCATAGATGGGATGCGGCAGCAGCGACAGGCTGTGGAAGATACTGGCTTTGACGGGCTTCAAGCCGGTTTTACCCAATGCCTGCAGCGCCCGTTTTTCGGCTGCTGTGTCGCGTTTTATGCGGACCATTTCGCCATTATTGAGGGTCTGGATGGCACTGTCGTCGTCTATGGCGATGTGTGCGGGACCATACACAAAAGCGGGTTGCGCATAGTCGAAGCGGCAGGTAGGGCTCCATTGGCCTGCATAGTTGCGGTGTGCCTGAATGCCGAGGAGGGCCAGGGTGTCACACCAGAGCAGGGCTTGCAGAGGCGCAGCAATCTCCCGTAACTCCTGTTCGGGATCGGTCACGGGTGCGGGGAGGCCAGGCGCCGACTGTTCCAGCACCTCACGCAAAAGGCTGGCTTCTTGCGCATTGAGGGGTGGTGCCTGCAACAGATCGCGCAGGACGGTGACCGGCATATCCGTGTCGATCGGGCCGATTTCCTGGGTTTCTCCATCCAGATACCAGGTAATATCCAGTGGCAGGTAGCCGCCGGCGGGTGGCGTGGTTGCCAATGCCGGATATTGCTCTCCACCCTTGCTGACGTTCCAGGTCAGAGTGCCGGGCCGGTTGTCGCCCAGGCGCAGGGCCGGGTTGGTCAGTGCGTTGCCGAAGAGGCGCCCTGTGCCCGCGAGCAAGGTGAGCGCAGCGGCGCCATGGCGGGGGCCGAGGTCAAATTCACCGGTTTGGCTGGCGTAAGGGTCTTCCAGCAGCAGGCGCCGCAAGGCACGTTGGTCCGTTTCGTCAATAAAGCTGGGTGGGCGGCGTAAAGCGCCTTCAAAATTGTACCAGTGGGTG
>NZ_JBYCKR010000118.1:0-9731 GCF_057473505.1 Acidithiobacillus sp. TH-A35
TCAATCAGAGATGCTGATAACGCCCTTTCTCATTGCGGGGGTGCTGCAAGGCGCGTATTTGTATTTTTTTCAGCGATTTTTTAGAAAAGAATGACGCGCAACACGGATGACAAGGTGAGGACATAACCGAGGCGACGATAGCGCCCCTTGCGCGCGGCGCGAGACCTGCAACATCCGCAGTCTACGGCCGCGCCCAGACTGCGGCGGGTGCAATTTTTATGGTTTCGCATTGCCAGACGGGGTAGGCGGCGACTATGCTCTAAGCATGGACCATACCAACCCCAATTCCTTTCGTTTCGCGCCGCTACGGCGGGCTGCCTACCGCCTGAGTGTGACCCGAGCGGAACAGTTACCCGCCGATGATGGCGTCGAAGTGGCTATTGCTGGCCGTTCCAACGTCGGCAAGTCATCCACCCTCAATATGCTGACCGAGCGCCGGGCCCTGGCGCGGGTCAGTCGCACCCCGGGCCGTACCCAGGCCATCAATGTTTTCGACCTCGATCCGGGTCAGCGCCTCGTGGATCTGCCTGGCTACGGGTATGCCAAGGTACCCGAGGCGCTGCGGCGCTCCTGGGGACCGTTGCTGGAACAATATCTGCGGCGGCGCGGCAGTTTGCGCGGATTAATCCTGGTGATGGATATCCGCCACCCCTACGGCCCCCATGACGCCGATCTCATTGCCTTCGCGGCGGGCTGCGGAAGGCCAGTGCATGTCTTGTTGAACAAGGCAGACAAACTCAGTCGCGGCGCGGCGATTCAAGAAATGGCCCGCCTGCGGCGGATTCCGGAATTGCATGGGGTCGCCATGCAGCTCTTCTCCGCCCAATCAGGGCTTGGTATAGACGAGTTGCATGAACGTATAGCGAGTTGGCTCACGCCAGAAGCAGAAAAAGAAACCCCGGCCTTGGCCGGGGCTAATAGCGAGTCCTCAAAGGGAGGGGAGGACTCATGATCCGGCCAGGGAGGGCAGACCGGATCCGGATAACCAACAGGTCATCCACGGTTTTGGAGTGAGGCGTGCGCAAAAAGTTCAGTGAACACCATCCCTGGCATGTGTTGCGGCCAGACTGGCGTGCCCGCTGGCACGCACGCGGGCAGCGCTGGGCAAACATCCTCCACCTGGAACACTGGTATCCGCATTTTCCCATCGCGGCGGCGGTAGGTTTTCTCGGGCTCTTCAATATCCTCCCGGCGCTGGAGCATCTGCTGGGCCTGAGCTACGTCGGCAGGTTGGCAGACGTCTCTCACAGCTTTGTGCTCGATGCCTTTCGCGGCATTCCCCAGGGTGCGGCGGGCATCATCTTGCTGATCATGTCCCTGGGCCTGCTCTTTCGCTCCCGTTTTGCCTGGGCCATCGTCCTGATCATGGCGATGGCCATCCTTGTCTTCGGAATTTATCGGCACCCCCATCAGATCTCCGTGCTGCTTTACTACAATGCCGCGCTGGTCTTTTTCCTGTGGATATTTCGTGGCCGTTTTAACCGCAGCAGTCTGGCAACTGGCACGCTGTTTGCCTTGGTCGGCGCCATTATGGTCATGAGTTATGGCGTCTTTGGCGCATATATTTTGGGGAACGGATTCAAACCGCAGATTCATAGCCTTTCTTCGGCACTCTATTTTTCGGTAGTCACCATGGCCACCGTGGGCTATGGAGATATCCTGCCGGTCAGCAACGAATCGCGACTTTTTGTGGTATCTTTAATCGTATTGGGAATAACGGTATTTGCTACTTCGCTTTCCGCTATTATCGTCCCGGCCGTGAATAATCGCCTGCAATCTGCCCTGCAAGGAGAAAAACGCCGCATGATTCGTAAAGGCCATTATATTATTGCGGGTGACACCCCGCTGGCGCGCAACAGCTATCGCGAACTCAAGGGACGCAATCTGCCCGTCGTAGTGATCATGGGACACCAGCCTGATGACTCCATCTATCAGCCAGAGGATTTGGTCATCGGCGACTCCAGCGATACAGATGTGCTGCGCAGTGCCGGTGCCGAGCAGGCTGCGGCCGTACTGGCTTTACGTGCCGACGACTCGGAAAACGCCTTTGTGGTGCTGGCTGTCAAAGAAATGGAGGGGTCGGCCAAAACCGTGGCTGCCGTCAACGACAGCAAAAATCTGGGGCGCGTCCGCCGGGTGCAGCCGGATATGATTATCGCCCCCCAGGTGTTGGGCGGGGAACTGCTGGCCATGGCCCTCAACGGCGAACAACTTGACAGTAATGCGGTGATGAAGATGTTCCGCTTCAGCAGCGGGACGGAGACTGCCAGAAAAGACTGAGCTCAGCCGTGCGCTTCATCCCAGTGCTTGCCGACACCCAACCCCACGAGTAGCGGCACCGCCAGTTCTGCTACACCTTCCATACGCGCCCTTAGTGCCGACTTCGCAGCCTCCAGGCCGGCCTCCGGCACCTCCAGAATCAGTTCGTCATGCACCTGGAGAATCATCCGACCACGCTCGGGCTGTTCCTGCAACCAGACATCCACGGCAATCATTGCCATTTTGATGAGATCCGCCGCAGTGCCCTGCATAGGTGCGTTAATGGCCGCACGCTCGGCATAATTACGCCGGGCCGGATTGCTGGAGCGAATTTCCGGTACATACAGACGGCGGCCAAAGAGCGTCTCCACATAGCCCTGCTTTTTCGCCAGGGCACGGGTCTGCTCCATATACTCGAGAACGCCCGGATAACGCTCAAAGTAACGGTCCATGTACTGTCGCGCCGCCGCCTGATCAATGCCCAACTGTTGCGCGAGGCCGTAGGGCGTCTGCCCATAGATCAGACCGAAGTTGATGGCCTTGGCCGCCCGGCGCGCAGCACTGTCCACCGCCTCCGGTGCCAGATTAAAGACCTCGGCAGCGGTAACCGCATGGATGTCCTGTTTCTCCGCAAAGGCTTGCAACAGACGGGCATCCCTGGAGAGATGGGCCATGATACGCAGTTCGATCTGCGAGTAATCGGCGCTCAGCAGCCAGTGCCCCTCCTCGGCGACAAAAGCCTGACGGATACGCCGGCCCTGTTCGGTACGCACCGGGATATTTTGCAGATTCGGATCGCTGGAGGAGAGGCGTCCGGTGGCCGCCACCGCCTGCTGAAAATGGGTATGGACCCGGCCGGTGTCGGGATTGATCATCTGCGGCAGTGCATCCGCATAGGTGTTTTTGAGCTTGGCCATGCCACGATAATCGAGAATCAGGCGCGGCAGATCGGCGTGAACAGCGAGCTGGGCGAGCACGTCTTCATTGGTCGAAGGCTGACCGCCGGGAGTTTTCTTGAGTACCGGCAACTGCATCTTGTCGAAGAGGATTTCCTGAATCTGCTTGGGGGAGTTGAGGTTGAAGGATTGCCCCGCCAGAACAAAGGCCTTCTGTTCACAGTCCGCCATGTCTTTACTCAGTTCCGTGCTCAGCACTTCGAGCTGGGCGCGATCGACTTTGACACCCGCTTCTTCCATACGCGCCAGCACCAGCACCAGCGGCATTTCTATTTCCATCAACACGCGCTGCAAACCGGGCTCGCTGGCGAACTGCGGCCAGAGCTGCGCATCCACACGCAGACAGACATCCGCGTCTTCTGCCGCATAAGGCAGTGCCTCCGCTATCGGCACATCGGCAAAACTACGCGCCGACTTGCCTTTGCCGACCACTTCTTCGTAGCGGATGTTCTGATGTTGCAGATAGCGCTCGGCGAGGGTATCGAGATCATGGCCGTTGTGACTGCTGTTAAAGACGTAGCTTTCCAGCAACGTGTCGCGGGCCAGACCGGCGGGGTGGATGCCATGCCGCCAGAAAACCCGCCAATCGTATTTAGCGTTCTGGGCCAGCTTGGCGGCCTGTGGGTCTTCCAGCCAGGGGCGCAAGGCGGTGAGGACGGTCTGCCGATCCAGTTGCGGACTACCGTCGCGGTGGCCAACGGGAATGTAGACGGCCTGATAGCCACCACCACCCGGCCAGGCGCAGGAAATCCCCACCAGATCGGCATGAAGCGGGTCGAGGCTCGTGGTTTCCGTGTCCAGAGCGACCACATCGGCCGTTTTCAGGGCGAGCAGCAACGCATCCAGCGCTTCCGCAGTGGTGATGGCCTGGTAGGCGGCGCGATCAATCTCACTGCTCCGCTTTTCTGGCACCTTCCCCGCATCGTCCGCAGGCAGGTCCCTGAGCCAGGCATGGAAACCCAGGCGCTGCGCCAACGCCCGCAGGGCGACCACATCCGCCGCCCGGCGGGCGTAAGTCGCGGCAGGCAGTGTCAGATCACAGCGAATGGTCGCCAGATCGCGGCTCAAAGGCAGAAAATGTGCGGAGGCACGCAGCGCCTCACCCACCTTGCCACCGATGTCGCCGGCATGGGCCAGCACACCGTCCAGATCGTCATATTGCGTCAGCCACCGGGCGGCCGTTTTCGGTCCGGCGCCCGGCACGCCGGGGATGTTATCCACCTTGTCGCCGATCAGCGCCAGCAGGTCGGCAATACGCTCCGGCGGCACACCAAAGCGCTCCTCAACCCCGGCCACATCCGTTTCGACACCTTTCATGGTGTCGATAAGCCGCACTCGCGGGTTCACCAACTGCGCCATATCCTTGTCGCCGGTGACGATAAGCACCTGCTGGTCGGGCGCCGCCTCCCGGGCCAGGGTGCCGATCACGTCATCCGCCTCCACGTCGGGCTCGATCACGAGCGGCAGGCCGGTGGCCCTGATCCAGTCGTGCAGCAGCGGAATCTGGGCCCGTAGCTCCTCCGGCATGGAGGGCCGCTGTGCCTTATACTCAGGATAAAGTCTGTCCCGGAACGTGCCGCCGGGAGCGTCGAATATGACGATGATTTCGTCACTCGGATACTCTTTGAGCAAGCGGCGAAGCATGTTAGCGACGCCGTAAATAGCTCCGGTCGGAAGATTGTCCGGGGCGCGCAGGTCGGGCAGCGCGTGAAAGGCGCGATAGAGGAAGCTGGAGGCATCGACGAGGATACGGGGGTCTTGGGGCATGGTCTGGGACTTCTCCGCGGATTTCCGTCATAATACGGAAAATCACCACCATTGACACGGGAATGACGGATGCGGGCACATCTCGAAGAGGAAAAACTGCGCGATAAGGGCGAGGGACGCCTCACCCGCGAGGCCTGGAAAATCTTTCAGATTATTGCCGAGTTTGTGCATGGCTACGAAAAACTGGCCGACGTCGAACCCTGTGTCAGCATTTTCGGTTCAGCCCGCATCGACCAGGAACATCCCTGGTATCTGAAAGCCCAGGAGATCGCCGAGAAACTCTCCAATGCCGGGTTTTCCGTCATCAGCGGGGGTGGTCCCGGAGTGATGGAAGCCGCCAACAAGGGCGCCTTTCGCGGCACGGGCTACAGCATCGGGCTCAATATCGAACTGCCCCACGAGCAGCATATTAACCCCTACCAGGATGTTTCCATATCCTTCGAGCATTTTTACTCACGCAAGGTCATGTTCGTGAAATACGCGGTCGCCTATGTGGTGATGCCGGGTGGTTTCGGAACCCTGGACGAACTTGCCGAGTGTCTGACCCTGGTACAGACCGGGAAGACGCGCAAGATGCCCATCATTCTGGTGGAGTCCAGTTTCTGGAAAGGACTGATCGACTGGTGGCGGGAATCCATGCTGACGGCGGGGACCATCAAGCCGGAAGATCTCCATCTCATCACCATTATCGACGACACCGACGAAGTAGTATCGGCCATTTTCAATCACTATGAAAAACGCGGCTTTGCGCCGTCTGCCGCTGAGACAGAGGCCCTTCTCAACCTTTAATGGCCCCAGGGAGTATTATCATGTCCATACGTATCTTCGCCCTAGTTGTCGGTATCTGCTTTGCGTTAGGCACCAGCTTCTCCGCATGGGCTGCGGATGATCTCCAAAAACTGCATCTGCCCACGCTGGCTCCCGAGGCCAAGACCGGGCCTAAAGCCGAGATCAAGGTGCCACAAGGCTCCAAGATTGAAGAATATAAGGTCAATGGCAAAGTGTACATGGTCAAGGTCATCCCGCCCAAGCCTTTTCCACCCTATTATCTGGAAGACAAGGGTGGCACCGGTCGCTTCACCGAAGTGCCGCAGACGGCGGCTGAACACCTGAGTGTACCCCAGTGGGTTATTTTCCGCTGGTAAAGTAGCCCTGTTCATTCCTGATCTCTGAGCGAAAGTGCCGTTTATGTCTGTTTATACCAATGTCAGTGACCTCGAACTCGCGCAATTTCTCAGGGATTATGACCTCGGCGTCGCCCATGCGCTGACCGGCATTTCCGCCGGGGTAGAGAACAGTAACTATTTCCTCGACACCGAAAAGGGTCACTTTGTCCTGACGCTTTTCGAGCGTCTGCCGCGCAACAAAATCCCCTATTTTCTTAATCTCACCGAATGGCTGAGCCTGCACGGCATTCCCTGCCCGCGCCCCATGCATACCACGGCAGGAAACAGCCTCAGCACGTTATGTGGTAAACCCGCCGCCATCGTTCAGCGCCTGAGCGGTACGTCCATCGAGGGGCGGGCGCCCTCTGTTGCCGAAATCAGCGCGCTTGGAACCTTGCTGGCGCGGATGCACCTGGCCGGGGAGAACTTTCCGGAGCGGCACCCCAATCCGGCCGGACTCACCTGGTGGCAGGAGACAGCCAGACATCTGGTGCCCCACCTGAGCCCGGAGGACAACGCCATCATTATGGAAGAGCTGACCTATCAGGGCGCGCTGGATCGCGCAGCAATTCCCGGCGGCGTCGTCCATGCGGATCTTTTCCCCGATAATGTTTTGTTCGAGAACGGCCAGATCTCCGGCACCATCGATTTTTACTACGCTGGGGATGATGCTTGGCTCTACGACTTGGCGGTGGTGGCCAACTCCTGGTGCTCGGAAGCCGATGGTTGTTTTGACCGGGCGTTAGTTACGGCGTTATGGGATGCCTATGTGGCTGCCCGCCCTCTGCAGACCGGCGAGGAAGTGTTGTGGTTCCCGCTGCTGCGCGCCGCCGCCCTGCGCTTCTGGCTCCTGCGCCTGGATGCCGTGCACTTTCGCCGCCCCGGGGCCATCACCCAGTGCAAAGACCCGGAGGAATACCGGCGGATTCTTCTCAAGCGCCGCCAGATGGTATAAACACCAGCCCGCCACAGATCTGCAACACCTCAACAAGATCACGACTTCAGGGTTTATGATCCGGCAGCTTCTTCCCCGACCAGTGCGCAATCAACGCCAGCGCAATGCCGAAGAACAAGCCCTCGCTGGCGGGCAAGGCCCAATCCGGATGAAATACAGCCAGATCATTGCGGGGTAGCTTAGTCTTTGAGCGAGAAGGCATTGCTCTGTGGAGAACTTTCCAGAATATAGCCGTGACTTCCGCGCCGAACGACGCGTTCCTCTCCCACAGGCACTGCAGCATGGGAATGACCAGCCTGTCGGGCGGTTTTTTGCGGTAACACCGAGTCGCCGCTGAGGCTCACCACCGGGCGCAAGTGCTCTAATAGCTTGGGACCGATGCCATGGACGCTGGCGAGCTCATCCACGCTCTTGAAAGACCCATGCGCCTGTCGGTATTCCAGCACCGCCTGTGCCTTGGCCGGACCAATGCCCGGCAGCGCATCCAGTGCCGCAGCATCAGCGGTATTGATATTCACCGACGCCCAGACGGCAGGGGCAAACAGCAGGAACAGCAAGCACAAAAATCCCCGTAATCCTGTTTTCATCACGCTCCACTCCTTTTTTAAGGCAAACCCTCCAAAGCCACCACCCCCAGCGCCAGCCACTTGCTTCCAGAAGCGAACTGCACCTGAATTCGGCCTTGGCGGCCGCCTGCCTCATAATCCAGCACCATCCCCTCGCCAAAGACCGGGTGCCGGAGGCGTGAGCCCAGCGGAAAGGGCCTATCCGGTACCGTTGCCCGCACGGGTATAACAGGTCGGCTGATCCGCGCCCGCGGTCGCAGTTCCTGCAAAAGCTCCTGGGGAATCTCCCGCAGAAAGCGCGAAGGCATGGTCATCCGCTCACTGCCATGCAGGCGGCGGCTCTCGGCATGGCTGATGACCAGCAGACGCATGGCCCGGGTCATACCCACATAGCAAAGACGCCGTTCTTCGGCCAGTCCCTGGGGGTCTTCCAGAGAGCGCTGGTGGGGGAAAAGTCCTTCTTCCAGCCCCACCAGAAACACCAGTGGGAACTCCAGGCCCTTGGCGCTGTGCAAGCTCATCAACTGCACGCAGTCCTCCCAGGCATCCCCGGCGCCATCTCCTGCCTCCAGGGCGGCATGGGTCAGAAACTCCGAGAGCATGTTCCCCGGCTGTGGTGCCAGATCGCCTAGATTCGGGTCAGACGACCAGTCCTGGGCATAACTGCGCGCGGCGTTGGTCAATTCGTCCAGGTTCTCCAGGCGGCCTTCAGCGCGGTCACCCTCGCGGGCGTGCCATTCGCGCAAGCCGGTATGGGCCAGCACCGTCTCCACCCGCTCGCCGAGATCCGTCTCCGCGGTCTGCGCGGCAAGTGCATCCACCAGAGTAAGAAAGGCATTGATTTTCGGCTGCCCCAGCTCACCCGCTGCCTGCCAGAGCGACAGGCCCCGCTCCCGGGCCAGGTTGCGCAGCCGATCCACACTGACCGCACCGATGCCCCGCGCCGGCACATTCACCACTCGTTCAAAGGAAGCATCGTCGTGACGATTTACCGTGAGGCGCAGGTAGGCGAGGGTATCCTTGATTTCCGCCCGCTCGAAGAAGCGGAGGCCTCCATACACCCGATAGGGCATTCCTTCACGCACCAGCACTTCTTCAAAGGCCCGCGACTGGGCATTGGAGCGGTAGAGGATGGCGCATTCGGCACGGCGGCCACCGGCGCCCAGCCACTGCTGAATACGCCCCACCACATAACGCGCCTCATCCACTTCGTTATAGGCGGTGTATAACTGAATGGCGTCACCACCCGGCTCCGCCGTCCACAGGGTTTTCCCCAGACGATCAGGATTGTGAGCGATGACGGCATTGGCGGCATCCAAAATGGGTGTCGTCGAACGGTAGTTCTGCTCCAGCCGCACCACCTGTGCCCCGGCAAAGTCTTCTGCGAAGCGCAGCAGATTCTCCACTCGCGCACCACGCCAGGCATAGATGGACTGGTCATCATCGCCGACCACAAAAATCTGCCCATGCCGCGCCAGCCCCTTCAGCCAGGCATATTGCACCGCATTGGTGTCCTGAAACTCGTCCACCAGAATATGCTGAAAACGGCGCTGATAATGATCGAGGATTTCCTGCGATTCCCAGAGACGCAGGGCGTAGAGCAACAGGTCACCGAAGTCCACCAGCCCTGAGCGCTTTTTAGCCGCTTCATAGGCGCTGTAGATGGGAACGAAGGGCGCCGCTGCCGGGCCTTCATACTGTAGCACCTGCTCCGGCCCCAGACCCTCGTCTTTCCAGCGACCGATACGCCCGGCCATGGCCCGCGGCGGCCACTGCTTCTCATCCATCTGCACTTCACGCATGATCCGCCGCAGCAGGCGCTGGCTATCGTCGGCATCCAGAACCTGAAAGTCTGCGGGCAAGCCCAGCGTTTCGTGATGCATGCGCAGCAGGCGGTGGGCGATGCCGTGGAAGGTGCCCATCCACAAGGCCCGTAAATCCATGGCCACCATGCCATCCAGCCGCCCGCGCATGGCGCGGGCCGCCTTGTTGGTGAAGGTCACCGCGAGAATCTCGCCGGGATGTACGCCTCCTTCCAGCAAATGGGCAATGCGGCTGGTCA
>NZ_JBYCKR010000119.1:0-4639 GCF_057473505.1 Acidithiobacillus sp. TH-A35
GGACTATTGCCTTCAAGGCATGCCCCGGCAAAATCACGGACGAAGAACTGGAGCAGGAGAAGGGTGGGAGCGGTTTGCGCTATTCTTTCGATATCAAAAATGGCAAAGTCACCCATGAAGTAGGCGTCGATGCTAAAACCGGGGCCGTTCTGGAGAACTCCACCGAAGGCGCGCATCCGGATTGATCACTGGCATTGCGAGAGCCCCGCTCCCTTTTTGGGGGGACGGGGTTTTTGGGGCGAGCAAAGTCACCGGGAATATACTGGGACCATCTTATGCGCATTCTCCTTGTCGAAGATGACCGAATGATCGGCGAAGCCATTACAGTGGCTCTGCAGGATGCGGCTTATGCCGTGGACTGGGTGCGGGACGGCGAAACCGCATTGCGGGCCATCGGCAACCAGGAGCACCAGGCGATATTGCTGGATCTGGGTCTGCCCAAACTGGACGGACGCGATCTGCTGAGAAAGCTCCGGGCCACTGGCAGCACCTTGCCCGTTATTATCATTACTGCCCGCGATGCGCTGGCGGACCGGGTCGATGGCCTGGACCTCGGCGCCGACGACTATCTGGTCAAACCTTTTGAAATGGATGAACTGCTGGCCCGTTTGCGCGCCATCATCCGCCGGCAGGGCGGGCAAGCTACTTCGGTACTCAGCAACGGATTGCTGCAACTCGACCTGAGCACCCGTGAAGTGCAGTATGGCGATGCACAAGTCCTGTTGACTGCCCGGGAATTCGCATTGCTGCAGGCCTTGTTGCTGCGCCCCGGCACCATTCTCAGCCGTGCCCAGCTCGAAGAGCGCTTATATGGCTGGAATGAAGCCGTGGAGAGCAACACCATTGATTTTCTGATCCACGGTATTCGCAAAAAACTCGGTGCGAAGGTCATCAACAATGTCCGTGCGGCGGGTTGGATGGTTGCGCGCCAGCCATGACACGTTCTCTGCAAGGCCGTTTGTCCGTCGGATTGAGCATGGCTATTGTGTGTATGGGTTTACTGGCCGGCCTGGCATCGTTCGGGCTCGCCTTTGATGAGGCACAGGAATACCAGGATGCGTCCTTGCGGCAGATCGCGGTCCTGATCCCCCCGGAACATTGGCCGACCGTGGAAAAGCCCGTTGCGACCCCTCTGGATGTGGATCCCGATGCGCGCATTGTGGTGCAAGCTTTAACGACATCCCAGCCGTTGACCGCACCTTTGCTCAGGCTCCCGATTCACCTGAGCAGCGGCTTCCACACGGTGGACGTGGCCGGCCAGAACTGGCGCGTTTTTGTCCGTCGGGTAGCGCCGGGTAAAAAACTCGCCGTTGCCCAGTCTACCGATGTCCGCAGTGACGCCGCTTTCGATAGCGCTCTGCGAACCCTGATGCCACTTCTGCTGCTGGTGCCTTTGCTGATCGTATTCGCCCGCTATCTGGTCCTGCGCAGTCTGGCACCCGTGCATGCCCTGGCCCTGGCGGCAGATGCGCAGAACGCAGAATATCCCGAGCCTTTGTCGGTAAGCGAGGTGCCGGAGGAAATCGCCCCCTTCCTGCGTGCCATCAACCGCCTGCTGGAACGGGTCAGGCTGCTGATGACCCAACAACGCCGTTTTGTCGCCGACGCCGCCCATGAACTGCGGACACCTCTGACAGCACTCTCGCTACAAGCGCAGAATCTGGAACGGGCGGAATCCCTCGCCGAATGCAAACAACGCCTGCTGCCTCTCAAAAGCGGCCTGGAGCGATCCCGTCATCTGCTCGATCAGTTGTTGAGTCTGGCCCGTCAGCAGGCGGCAATGGCAACGCATCAGCCGGTGGACCTTGCCGCTATCGCCCGTTTGGTAGTGGAAGATCTCTATCCGCTGGCGGAGCAGAAAAACCTGGATTTTGGCTTGGAGCTGGAGGGCGCGGTGTGGGTAGAGGGGACGGAAGCGGCGCTGCATAGCCTGATACGTAACGCCGTCGACAACGCCCTGCGCTATAGCCCGGAAAACGGTGAGGTGACCATCCGAATCCGTAGCGATAGCGAAGAGGGTGTCGTGGAAGTCATCGACAGTGGTCCGGGCATTCCTCCAGAGGAATCGCATAGAGTATTTGATGCATTTTACCGCTTGCCGGACAGCGCGGAAGGCGGTAGCGGTCTGGGTCTGACCATCGCTCGTCATATTGCCGATCAACTCGGCGGACGAATAACACTCAGCTCGCGGAGCGACCGGCAAGGACTGGTTTTTATGTATCGACAGCGCCTTGTCACGTCTCCTTGAATCATAAAACATTGTGGCCCTGAAGGGTTATGAAGTGAGTAGTGGAGGGAGTGGTCTGCATTCGCTAAGTTTGCCCTAATTCAGGGGTGAGATAATCACCACCGGTTATCCAAAGCGGCAAACAGATAGTCCTGTATCACCCCTCACGGAGCGCAGGGATTATGTTTTTGAGTCTATACCGGGCGGTCCTGAGTGGCCTTTTGTTGCTGCTCGCAGGTTGCGCGAGTTATCACGCCGAGCCCTTGCAGACCCGCCTGCCAGCTATGGCGAAGGTGGAGCGGGAAATGGCTGCTGCCCTGCGCCACAATCATCCCGCCAGCGCCCACCCGGTAAATCTGCACGCGCCCCTGTCCGGCGAAGATCTCGGGGAAATCGCGGTGTTGCTCAATCCGGGCTTGCGGGCGATGCGGGCACAAATCGGCGTTGCCCAGGCGCAGGTCTTCGCGGACGGCCTGCTGCCCGACCCGCAACTTTCCCTGAGCGCCGACCTGCCCAGTAATGTGGCTGCTGGCTACACTAACGCCTACAGCATGGGGCTGAGCTGGAGTCTCGCCAGCCTGTTCACCCGCGCTGCGAATCTGCATATTGCCCGGGCGCAAGAACAATCGGTACAGTATCAGGTGGCCTGGCAGGAGTGGATGGTGGCCAACCAGACGCGGATACTGGCCCGGCAACTGTATTATCTGCAGAAGCAGGAGACCGTATCGCAAACGGCGGCGACTACTACGGACCAGCTCTACCGGATCTCGGTTCAGAATCTCCGGTTGGGAGACGCCACCATCACCACCACTTCGTTGCGGCAAATTGCTTGGCTGGACAGTCAGGACCGCATGCTGGCGCTGCGCCGGCAGGTGACTGCCGTGCGGCAGAATATAAATAAAGTGATGGGGTTGCCGCCGAACATGCGGCTTTCCCTGCGGGCGCCGCAAACGCAGCCGGATATTCCCGATGCCGCCCGTCTGGTTACCCTTGCGGATGCCCACCGGCTCGATTTGCTGGCGTTGCGCGCGGGCTATCAGGCCCAGGAAGCGCGGGTACGGCGTGCCATCCTCGGCCAGTATCCGGGATTTACCATCGGCATCTCCAGGGCGGCCGATACCTCGAATATCCAGACCATCGGCCCCAGTGTCAGTCTCGATATCCCGCTCTGGAACCGCAATCGCGGCGTCATCGCCGAGTCCGAAGCCACCCGTGCGCAATTACACGCCGCCTACACCGCCCGCCTCTTTCAGACCCGTGCCGACATCACCGCGCTGGTGGCCGATCTGCACCGGTTGCGCCAGGAAATTACCCCGCTGGAGCAGCAGGTGCCGCAATTGCAAAGAGCCGAGCAGCGACTGCGGGGTGCGGCGGCGGAGCATAATGTGACTTTGATCGATTATGAGGCAGTACGCAGCCAGGCCCTTGCCAAAAGCCTGCAATTGCTGGCCCTGAAGCAGGCTTATGCGGAACAGCAGGCCGCCCTGGAAATGGCGGCGGGTCTGCCCTGGCAACAATGGAGAAAACAGCGGTGATGCGACGGATATCGGGATGGCTGTGGGCTATTTTAGGGCTGGGGCTCAGTGTGCTGGCACTGCCGGCGACGGCGGAGGTCTCGGCCCTGGTGCAGTTAACTCCCGCGCGGGTGATGCCCCTGGCGGAGCATTTGCGGGCTTATGGTACCGTAGAATTCGCGCCGGAGGGCGGTCGGACCTTGTCGCTGGAAGCGGAGAGTCTGGTCAGTCAGGTACAGGTGGCGAATGGCCAGCGGGTCCGTCAGGGAGAAGCGTTATTGCGGGTGGTCCCTTCCATTAATGACCAATTGCAGTTGCAGCAAGCGCAGATCGGCGTGCGTTTTGCCCTCACCGACCAGCAGCGCCTGGAATCCCTGCGCACCCGGCAACTGGCGACCAATGCGGAGGTGCAGGCGGCGCAGCAAACCCTCGCCAAAGCGCAAGCCACCCTCCACGATCTACAGGCGCGTCTCAAGACCCTGCAAGCGGGTGTAGTGCGTGCGCCCATCAACGGCGTCGTCGAAACGGTATCTGTGCACCAGGGCGATCTGGTTCCCGCCGGTCAGCCTTTGCTGCGCCTGAGCACGGGCAATACGTTACGCATACTGCTGGGTGTTGAGCCGGAAGATCTGCCCCGCGTCAAAGTGGGTGATGCCGTGCAGCTCCATCCTGTTTACGGCGACCAGTCCCCGTTATCGGGCAAGATTCAGCAGATCTATTGGCAAGTCGATCCCAAAACACGCCTTGCCCAGGTGGTCGTCCCCATGCCCGCTACCCCCAGTCTGCTGCCGGGGGCCATGGTCCGTGCGGGGATCGTCCTGGGACGCCAGAAATCTCTGGCTATTCCCGACAGCGCTGTTTTGCAGCAAGGCGGCCGGTCCTATTGTTTTGTGGATGT
>NZ_JBYCKR010000120.1:0-9886 GCF_057473505.1 Acidithiobacillus sp. TH-A35
TAGGTGCACCAAAACCAAGACCCTTGTTCACCTGCGCATGCACCGCCGCCAGCACTTCCGGATGGCCGTGGCCGTGAATCATCGGTCCCCAGGAACCCACATAATCGATATAGCGCTTGCCTTCCACATCCCAGAAGAAGGGTCCTTCGGCATGGTCGATGAAAATCGGGTCACCGCCCACACCGCGAAAGGCCCGGACCGGCGAGTTAACCCCGCCCGGAATGCATTGTTGCGCCGCGTTGAACAGCGCGTGTGAAGTCTGTGTCATCATCACTCCTTACGGTTACTGAACAGAGCGGTAAAGCGTCGTGCCGCCCCTTCCACATCCTCTGCGCCAAAAACGCCAGCAATCACCGCCAGGGCATCCGCACCCGCCGCGATCAATGCACCCCCATTGGCCTCCGTGATGCCGCCGATGGCCACAATGGGCAGATCAATAACCGCACGCGCCGCCGTCAGGACATCCACACTGACCACCGGCGCCTGCGGTTTGCTGGAAGAGGCGAAAAAAGACCCGAAGGCCACGTAGTCCGCCCCCAGCGCCGCCGCCTCCCGCGCCTGCCGCACCGATCCATAGCAGGAAACCCCGACGAGTATGGCGCGACCGAATTGCGCACGCAATGCGGCCAGCGGCGCATCCTCCACCCCCACATGGAGGGCGGGCGCCCCGACAGCCTGCGCCAACAGGGGATCATCATTGACGACGAAAAGGGCATTGTACTGCGCGCAAAGCTCCCGCAAGGCCCCCGCCTGCCGCCGCCGTCGCGGTGCATCGGCCACCACGTCGCCCTTGTCCCGATATTGCAGAATACGCGCACCCCCGCGCAGCGCCGCCTCGGCCCGCGCCAGGAAAACAGGCTCCGGCATCAGGCGCGCTTCGGTGATCGCATACAGCCCGGAAATAAGGGGGTTCTGCCCGGCCATCCTATTCCTCCCGATACCCGCGCGCCCAAAAGAACCGGTCTGGAAAATACTGTCCCTTCCCCAGCGGGTAGGCATGGACCAGGCAGGCATGGGTAAAATCCAGTGCCCGCGCCACGGCCTCTTCCATGGCTAAACCACGCGCCAGACCCGCCGCCAGCGCGGATGCCAGAGTACATCCCGAGCCGTGGTAGCGGTGGGGCAGGCGCGGCTGCCGGAATGCGCGCTGCAACGCCCCGCCACGAAACAGCATATTTTCCAGTTCCGGCCCCTCGCCGTGACCTCCGCTGATCAGTACCCACTTCGCCCCCTGGCGATTGAGCCAGGCACCAGCCGTGGGCAAATCGTCAGCGCCGGACAAGGCCAGTGCTTCCGGGCCGTTGGGCGTCATCACCGTTACTTGCGGCAGCAAGTGCGCGACCAAGGCCTCGCATAATCCCGCCCCGGCCAGGGCCGTGCCACCTCCGGCCGCCAGTACCGGATCAAGCACCACGGGAATCTGCGGATAATCCGCCAGCAGTGCGCTCACCGCCGCTACCATGGCCACACTTCCCAGCATCCCGATTTTGATGACCTGTACGGCCATGTCCTCCAGCACGGCACGGGCCTGAGCCACGGTATCCTCCGGATTCACCAACCTATAGGCACGTACATTCACCGAATCCTGAACAGTCAGCGCCGTCACCGCCGTGCAGCCATGCGCGCCCAGGCTGGCCAGGGTCAGCAGGTCGGCCTGCAAGCCCGCACCCGCACTGGGATCAGAGCCGGCAACAGTGAGGACGACGGGCGGAGGCCCCGCCGCTTCCTGGCGACTGGATTCCATCCGGGATGAATCATCAATTCTTGCTTTCGCAGGCATGGATGGAGGGACCCTTTATGCGGCTATTGCCGGCGCTGATTTTAGCAGGAAAACTGGCCTCACCGTAAATGCCATTGCGTGGGGCCGTGAGCAAGATGTTCATTGCCTGACGTCCGGAAGACCTCGCTGTCCATCGTGCGTCTGACAGCGTTTTTTTCCAGGATCAAGTTCCTGAACAGCCTGTGGATAACTTTGTGGATATTTTGCTGACAATAGTAATTTCGTCATGACCATAGTGTATTTACGCCGAGCGGAAACATTCTGTAACAATAAATTATTATTTATTACAATAAATTACATGAACTACCGAAACACAATTTCGAATAATTCCACGTAACTGCACGTTAATCTCTTTGTGGAAAACTTTATCCGGCCGGGCGCCGTCCTGGCTGCCACGGCTGCTCGGATTCGTCCATGGTTGTGCCCATCTCGCGCGTTTTTCCTGCCCCTTGGGCAAAGACCCGGTCATAGGCCCGTCAATGGCGCGCACCGCCACATTTTGGTATACTTCATCGACGGAGAATTATGGTGAAATGCCCTTCCCGTTGCGGGGAGTGAGCCCACTCTGCTACCGCGTGACACTGACATGGTAGCGACAGAAGGCACAGCACTTTCACCTCCAGACCCTCTGACCAGGTTACGCATGAGCAGTCATCCAGCGCCATCCGCGCTGCACAACGGAGACGCCTTATGGGCGGCGCTGTGTGTGCAGTTGCAAGAACAGACCACAGCCCAGCAGTTCAACACTTGGCTGCGCCCCCTTCGTGGCGAGTTGCATGGTAACGAACTGCGCCTGTTCGCACCCAATACCTTCGTCAAGGAATGGGTGCGGGAAAGGCTGATGGATCTGCTGGAAGGGGTGCTCGCCCAGCTTGCACCGGGAATGATGCTTCGCCTGGAACTCGGCGCCGACGAAGCGACGACCCCAGCCCCGGCAGCAGCTACTCTAGCCACTGCTCCGATCACCGATCCTCGCAATGGCAACCGGCTCAACCCGGGCTTTTCCTTCAAGTCCTACGTCGAAGGCAAATCCAATCAGCTCGCGGTGGCGGCTGCCCGGCAGGTCGCCGAAAATCCGGGGAAATCTTACAACCCGCTGTATATCTATGGCGGCGTCGGACTGGGCAAGACCCATCTCATGCAAGCGGTGGGCAACGCCATCCTCCAACGCAACGCCGATGCCAAGGTGCTCTACGTCAGTTCCGAAGGCTTCATCATGGACATGGTGCGCTCCCTGCAACACAACACCATCAATGACTTCAAGCAGCGCTACCGCAAGCTGGATGCCCTGCTCATTGACGACATCCAGTTTTTTGCGGGCAAGGACCGCACCCAGGAAGAGTTTTTTCACACCTTCAACGCCCTCTTTGACGGCGGCCGACAGATTATTATCACCTGTGACCGCTATCCCAAGGAGGTGGACCGCCTGGAAGAGCGCCTGCAATCGCGCTTCGGCTGGGGACTGACGGTCGCCATCCAGCCCCACGACCTCGAAACGCGCATGGCCATTGTCCTCTGCAAGGCGGAAGAAAGCGGCGTTGAGCTGCCCGAAGAAGTGGCCTTCTTCATCGCCGAGAAAATCCGCTCCCATGTCCGCGAACTGGAAGGGGCACTGCGTCGGGTGGTCGCCCATGTCAACTTCACCCACAAGCCTTACAACCTGGATACCGCCCGCGAGGCCCTGCGTGATCTGATCGACGTGCAGAAGCGCATGGTCAGCCTCGACAACATCCAGAAAGTCGTAGCCGAGTATTTTCATATTCGCGGCTCCGACATGCAGTCCAAAAGGCGCAGTCGCAACATTGCCCGGCCACGCCAGGTAGCCATGTGCCTGACCAAGGAACTCACCAACCACAGTCTGCCGGAAATCGGCGAGGCCTTCGGCGGACGCGACCACACCACCGTCCTCCATGCCTGCCGCCAGATCGACAAACTGCGTCAGGAAGACACGCAGATGGATGAAGATTACTGCAACCTGCTCCGGATTCTTGGCGCATGATCCAGCACTCGCAAAAGCTGTGGATAAGCCCCTGTACAACCCCTGTGCAGACTCTGTACGAAAAATGGGGCTCTTTTTTATCCCCAAGCATACCGGCTTATCCACAGCTTGCCGACAGCTTATCTGGGTCCAGAATTCCATATCAGACAAGGAATTACACCACATTCCCACAGGCTACCGGGCCATTAATAATAATAGTAGTTAAAAGAAAGAATATAAATTATATATATAAAGCGGCCCGACCGGCCCCTTTTCAGACCTGGCATTCAAGGAGCAAAACCTGATGAAAATCACCATAGATCGCGAAGATCTCCTGCCTATCCTGGCCAATATGGCAAACATTGCTGACCGGCGACCGGTACAACCGATTCTAGCCCATGTCCTCATCGAGGCCGCAGGGCAACATTGCCGCTTCGTCGCCACCGATCTGGAAGTCCAGCTTTCCGCCGACCTGGACCATCCGGTAGACGCTCCGGGCACCTGCGCCGTTCCCGCCCGCAAGCTCTATGACATCTGCCGGGCGTTACCGGAACACACACCCATAGAATTTCATAAAGACGGCGAAAAACTGCTCTTGAAAGCCGCTAAAAGCCGTTTCACCCTGCACATATTGCCGGCTGATCAATTCCCATACCTCAGTATCCACAGCAGTCGTTGTCAGGGTAACTGCAATGCCAAAGCCTTTCGCGAAGCGCTTGCCGTCGCTGCCAACACCATGGCACAGAACGACGCCCGGCTCTTCCTGAACGGCGTCCTCGTCGAGGTGGAAGGTCAGGAACTGCGTCTCGTAGCCACAGACGGTCATCGCCTGGCCATGATGACCCTGCCCTTTGCCAGCAGTCTGGAAAGTGGGAGCTACCAGGCTATTCTGCCGCGCAAAGCCGTTCTCGAACTGTTGCGGATTCTCGATGATGGCGATATCGCGCTGGAGATGTCGGACACCAGCTTTCTGCTCAACGATGGTACACAACAGTTCGCCTGCAAACTCATCGATGCCAAATATCCTGATTACCGGCGGGTGATTCCCCAAGGACATCCCCGCTTCGCCATACTGGACCGCCAGACCTTCAAAAGCGCCTTGCAACAAAGTGATGTCCTGGTCAGCGACCGTAATCCGACCACCCATCTGCACCTCAGTAATAACCAGATGACCCTGCGCAGCCGCAATGAAGAACAGGAAGAAGGCGAAATCCAAATTCCTGTCGAATATCAGGACGATGCTCTGGATATCGCTTTCAACAGCCGTTATCTCACCGATACCACCCAGATATTCGCCCAGGAAAGTTTGCGGATGCGGGTCAAGGACAGCGACAGCAGCGCTGTTTTTACTCCGGTAGACGGAGATAACCCCCTGTATATCATCATGCCTGTCCGTCTTTGAAATGCCCCTGGAGGCCCTCCATATCCAATCGGTGCGTTCCATAGAAACCCTGGATCTGAAAGCGGACCGGCAGTGGAACTGGCTGATAGGCGCCAATGGTACGGGCAAGAGTTCCGTGCTGGAGGCCATTCACATCCTCGGCACGGGGCAAACCTGGCGGCATGGCCCCCGCCATGTTCAGCGGGATGGCGACGGCGAATATCTGGTCAGTGCGCGCCTGCCCGATCATTTCCTCGCCCTGCGCCGGCGTGGCGAGGAGCGGGAAATACGCTATGATGGTGAGTCGCTCAGTTCGGCCTGGATGCTACTGGATATTCTGCCTCTGCAAAGCCTGCACGATGACAACAGCCACTTCGTCGCCGGAACGGCGGAAGACCGCCGGCGCGTACTGGACTGGGGCATCTATTACGCGGATCGCTACTATGGCACGGTGTTTCGCCAGTACCGGCGGGCTTTGCAACAGCGCAATGCCTGGCTGAAAAGCGGTCACGGCCAGCAACCCTGGGACGACGGCGTCATTGCCTCCGGTGAAGAAATCCAGCAGCGGCGACAAGCGCACCTGGCCGCTGTGCAGCCCGAAGTCGCCGCCCTTTGGGAACGCTGGTCCGGGTCACTTTCCGGGCTTAGCCTGCATCTGCACAGCGGCTGGAAAGAAGGCTTGGCACTGGGTGATTGCCTGCTGCGGGACCAGGAACAGGACCGCGAAATGGGTTATACCCACAGTGGTCCGCATCGTGCCAATCTGGCCTTTCGGGTGCGCGGTAAAGCGGCACTGGACATCCTTTCGCGCGGCCAGTTGCGGGTATTGGGTCTGGCTTATCGCCTGGCGCAGGTAAAGATTCTGAAGCAGGCCGGTTTGCCCCTGCCGACCATATTGATTGACGATTTCGCGGCAGAGCTGGACGCCTCAGCACGGGATTGGTGGGTGAAAGAACTCGATCTGCTAGGTGTGCAGGTCTTCGCTGCCGTCACCGCCGCCGGACAGATTCCGGCGGCGGTGAGCGGCAGCCATTTTTGTCTGGCAGCAGGCCAGCTTGAGAAGGAAACAGCATCATGACGGGAAAATACGATTCTACCAGTATCCAGGTGTTGAAAGGGCTGGAAGCGGTACGCAAGCGCCCCGGTATGTATATTGGCGATACCGATGACGGCAGCGGTCTGCACCACATGGTTTTTGAGGTGGTGGACAATGCTATCGACGAAGCCCTCGGCGGTTATTGTGACGCCATCGTCGTTACCATTCACGACGATGAATCCGTCAGCGTCAGCGATAACGGTCGTGGCATACCCGTCGATATCCACGCCGAAGAAGGCCGCTCCGCTGTAGAAGTGATTATGACCGTGCTGCATGCGGGCGGTAAATTCGACGACAACGCCTATAAGGTCTCGGGCGGTCTGCACGGGGTCGGTGTCTCGGTAGTGAACGCCCTTTCAGAAACGCTCCAGTTGCGTATCTTCCGCGATGGCTATGTCTGGACCCAGGAATATCATGATGGCGAACCCCAGGCACCGGTTGCACGTGGAGAGGCGTCACGCAAACATGGCAGTACCATCCGCTTCAAACCCTCGCCTCAGGTTTTTGCCGATACCCATTTTCACTTCGAGATTATCGCGAAGCGCTTGCGCGAGCTGGCCTTTCTCAATTCCGGCGTGCATATCACCCTGCTGGACGAGCGCGGCGGGCGGGAAGAAGTTTTCCATTATGAAGGTGGTATCCGCGCCTTTGTGGAACATCTCAACCGCAGCAAAACCGCCATTCATCCCACTGTGATCACCCTTACCGGCGAGCGCGACGGTATTGTCGTTGAAGCCGCCCTGCAATGGAATGAAGGCTATAACGAGGTGGTGCTCTGCTTCACCAACAATATTCCCCAGGCCGATGGTGGCACCCATTTGGCGGGCTTTCGCGGTGCGCTGACCCGTACGCTGAATCAATATATGGAAAGGGAAGGCATCATCGCCAAGGCCAAGGTCGCGGTGAGTGGCGAAGATACGCGCGAAGGGCTGACAGCGGTACTTTCCGTCAAGGTACCGGACCCCAAATTTTCTTCGCAAACCAAGGAAAAGCTGGTCTCCAGCGAGGTTAAACCGATAGTCGAGTCCTCCATGTCTGAGGCGCTGACGATATTTTTGGATGAGCATCCCAAAGAGGCGCAGGCCATTGCCGCCAAAATTGTCGAAGCGGCGCGGGCGCGGGAAGCCGCCCGCCGGGCACGGGAGCTGACCCGCCGCAAAGGCGCGCTGGACATCGCCAACCTCCCCGGCAAGCTGGCCGACTGTCAGGAGAAAGACCCGGCCAAGTGCGAAATCTATCTGGTGGAGGGAGATTCCGCCGGTGGCTCGGCCAAACAGGGCCGTGATCGCCGGCATCAGGCCATCCTGCCCCTGAAAGGCAAAATCCTCAATGTGGAACGGGCGCGTTTCGACAAGATGCTCTCGTCGGATGAGATCGGCACCCTCATTACGGCATTGGGTACCGGTATTGGCGCCGGGGATTTTGATGTCGCCAAGCTGCGTTATCACCGGGTTATCATCATGACCGATGCGGATGTCGACGGCAGCCATATCCGCACCCTGCTGCTGACCTTCTTCTATCGGCAGATGCCCGAACTGGTGGCGCGCGGCCATATTTATATCGCCCAGCCACCTCTCTACAAGGTCAAGAAAGGCAAGGATGAGCGCTACATCAAGGACGACACCGAACTGGCCGCCTACCTGCGCGAAATTGCCATGCAGGGCGCGCAATTTCGTCCTGCGGCGGATGCTGAGCCGGTAACGGACGAGCAACTGGCCGGCATGATGCGTCAGTACCAGAATATCGAGGCTTTGGTGCAGCGCCTGGAACGGCGCTATCCCGGTACCCTGCTCTGGGCCCTGGCCACGTTGCCGCCCATCGTTGCGGAGTCGGCGGATAGCGCCACCTGGGACGACTTCGCGCGACAGCTCCGCGCGGCATTGGAGCTCAACGCCCTGCCCGCCGAACATTACACGGTGGAGCGGGTGGGTGAGGCGGAGGCTTTGCGCCTGGTGGTTCGCCGCGAACATCACGGTAGTCAGGAACTGCGTTTCTTTGATCAGGATTTCTTTGCCGGTGGCGAATACCGGCATCTGGCCGACTATGCGCGGGTGATTGAAGGTAATATCCGCGCCGGCGCGCGTATGGAACGCGGCGAGCGAGGGCTTACCGTCAGCCGGTTCCGCGCCGCCATGGACTGGCTTCTGGCTGACGCCCGTCGCGGTGTCGAGATTCAGCGCTACAAGGGTCTGGGTGAAATGAATCCGGAACAGCTCTGGGAGACCACCATGAACGCTGAAAACCGGCGTTTGGTGCGGGTGGATGTGGAGGACGCCATCGCTGCCGACGAGGTCTTCTCCATGCTCATGGGCGATGCGGTGGAGCCGCGCCGCCGCTTTATCGAAGAAAATGCGCGTTTCGTATCGCGACTCGATATCTGATTACGCGGCGATATCCTGATCAAAACGCAAGGGTACGGGCCAGTGGACGATTTCCATGCGCCCGTCGGCATGTTCGACCAGTGCGGTACAGCTCTCGACCCAGTCGCCGTCGTTGTAATAGAGGATGCCGTCGATGATTTTTTGCTCGGCATGGTGGATATGGCCGCAGACCACTCCGGCATAACCGCGGCGTGAGGTTTCTTCGGCCAGCAGGTGTTCGTAATCGTTGATAAACTGCACGGCTTTCTTCACCCGGTATTTGATGTAAGCACTCAGGGACCAGTGACGGCGCAGGCCCAGATGCCGGAACGCGCTTTGCAGCAGCCGATTGAACCAGAGCAGCAGGGTATAGCCATGATCGCCCATATGAATGAGCCAGGTGGCATAGCGCATGGCGGCATCGAACTGGTCACCATGGATGACCCAGAGCTTTTTGCCATCGGCGGTCTCGTGCACCGCTTCTTGGAGAATGGCGATGTCGCCGAGGGCGATGGTGTTGCCCTGGGTTTGCACATAGTCGGAGAGCAACTCGTAGACGGGGTCATGATTGCCGCGGATATAACGTACCGTGACCCCGGAGCGGGCCAGCCGGAGGACTTTCTGGACCACCGTATTATGGCTGCGCGGCCAGTACCAGCGGACCTTGAGGCGCCACAGGTCGATGATATCGCCGACCAGATAGAGCTGCTGGCAGGAATTGTGGCGCAGAAAGTCCAAAAGGCTCTCCGCCTGACAGCCGCGGGTGCCGAGATGGACGTCCGATAGAAATATGCTGCGATAATGGGCCATAGGGTCATCCTGAAAAGGTGACAGAACCTTATATTGCCAGCAAAATATGACAGTTTGATGAAAGCTGGCCGCGGTGTAGTCGTCGGCATGACCTGGGAGATTATTGTGCTTAATCTGTTTGGATTTGAATATAAAGAACTTTTTACTGCTGAAGGCCTCGCGCGGCTGGATGGGGAATTTCTTCGATCCCTGGCGGAGAAAGACCAAACCCTTGCCGAAAACTTGCAAGTCTATCATGCCGCAGGCGCCCGGCCCGCCGATAAAGCCCAGAGTGAATTTCTGCTGCAGCTCGCGCCCCATCTTGAACAATTCGTTGCCCGGCTTTTTTGCCTGGAGCCGGAAGTAGCGGAGTTACAGGCGCGGACGCGCAGCCATGATGTGGTCATGGCGTTCAAAAAGCATTTTGTGCTGCGCCGCGCGCGCCGTTACCGTGGTGGATTTCCCGAATCTTTTGCCGATCTGGATCAATGGCTGGACGGAG
>NZ_JBYCKR010000121.1:0-7893 GCF_057473505.1 Acidithiobacillus sp. TH-A35
CATGGCGGCAGGTCATTTGCGGCGGGAAGGGGGGCTGATCGGGCTGCTTTACGCGAGTCTGGGAGCCATAGTGGGTTCCGGCTGGCTGTTTGGGCCGCTGCATGCGGCGCAGCAGGCAGGGCCACTGAGTCTGGGGTCCTGGGCGGTGGGGGCGGCGGCTATTTTACTGCTGGCGCTGGTTTACGCCGAATTGGGGCCGATGATTCCGCGCAGTGGTTCTATTGTCCACATCAGTCACCTGGGTAATGGGCCGTTGTTAGGCCGCATCTGGAGTTGGATCCTTTTTTTTTCTTATGTCTCCATTGCGCCGGTCGAAGTGACGGCAGTCCTCACCTATGCGAATAATTATCTGCCGGGTTTTCTCTCTGGTGAGGTGGGCGTGCTCAGTGGTCGGGGTTTTGTCGCCGCTATTCTGTTGCTGGGTGTTTTTGTGCTGCTCAATTTTCTGGTGATTCGCTGGGTGCTGTTGCTTAATAGTGCCGCTACCTGGTGGAAGCTGATTATTCCGGCCGCCACTATTTTTGTCTTATTGAGTTTGTCCTGGCACCCCGAGAACCTGCAATTGCATCATCCCCAGGGGGATCTGGAGGGCATGTTCACTGCCGTGGCCAGTGCCGGGATTATTTTTTCTTTTTTCGGGTTCCGGCAGGCGATTGATCTGGCGGGAGAGAGCCGGAATCCGGGGCGGAGCATTCCCATAGCGGTCATTGGTTCGGTGCTGATTGGCACCGTGCTGTATGAGGGGCTGCAATTCGCGTTTCTGGTGGCGGTGAATCCTGCTGGTCTGGCTCATGGAGGATGGTCACACCTGACTTTTACCGGGCTCACTGGCCCCTTTGCGGCATTGGCCGCAGCCGTGGGTGCCACCTGGTGGGGCGTCATCCTCTATGTGGATGCTCTGGTGTCGCCAGCAGGTACAGCCTTCATTTACACGACGTCATCGGCGCGCATTACCATGGCAGCAGGGGAAATGGGCAGTGCACCGCGGGGACTGGCGCGGATTAACCGCAGTGGCGTGCCCTGGATCGCTCTGTTGGCAGTATATGCGGTTGGCGCGCTCTTTTTCTTTCCCTTCCCTTCCTGGCAAAAACTGGTGGGATATATTTCTTCAGTGACCGTGCTCTCCTACAGTCTGGGGCCGATTGTGCTGTTGCAATTGCGTCGTGCCATGCCCGATGCAGCACGCCCTTTTCGTCTCTGGGGCGCGGAAGTGATCGCTCCGGCGGCCTTTGTGGTGGCTAATTGGATTATCTTCTGGGCCGGGCTCGACACCTTGAGTTTTACCTTTATCGCCCTGACCATGCTGATGGTGGTTTTTCTGATTTACCGTTATTTCCTGGCCAAAGAGCGCCGTGCGGAGGGTTTGGGGTGGCGTTATGCGTGGTGGGTATTACCCTATTTTGCGGGTCTATGGATATGCAGCTATCTCGGTCCGCAAAATCTCGGTGGCAGCGGCCTCGTGCCTTTCTTCTGGGATATGGGGATAATTGCTCTATTTAGTCTGGTTATACTTCTTGTGGCACTGCGCACTAGAGTGGCCGATCAGGTGATGAGAGATTATGTGGAAAGTCTGAACGAGGTGCCGGAGGCGGCGCCGTAGCCATCCGCCGATCCCGGCTGCGGAATTGCAGGAGAATGGCGGGCCAGGTGATCCGGCGTGGTGCCGAGAGCAGGAATAAGGACAAAGGCCGCCCGCCGCAGGAAACCGGCGCTATAAATCGCCGGTGTGGCGCTACGTAGCACTGGGTGCCTTACTGACATGTTCCATGATCCACTCCTGAGTGGTTGACTGCATTTACCAGGGTATTCCGGGCGTCAGGTGTGACTCGCCAGCAAACGGCGCCATTATGGTGCCCGTCTGACACCCCTTCAGCGATCTATTTCGCAATGCTTTCCGGTAATACCCCCGCACTTTCCAGATAAACCGGTAAAACCGTTTGAAGCCTCCTCGCGGTAGCTGTTTTGGCAATCTTGTTAAAGTAGGTGCTAAATTCTAATTTATGACGGATAGCGCAGAGTCTGAAATAGGCGTTTCCTTATCCCCGTTTTCGGCATTCCAGCGCCGGGCCAGCGTATCCAGTGCATCCAGCACCTCCCGCAGCTCCAGTCCACGCTGCGTCAGGCCATAAGTCACCTCTGGGGGAATGCTGGGACGATACTCCCTGAATACTACTTGGGCTTCCTCCAGGGTGCGTAAGCGCTCTGTCAGCATCCGTGACGAGATGCCACGCACTTTCCGCTTGATCGCCCCGAAACGCAGGGGTCCATGTTGTCTCAGTGTCCAGAGGATGTACGTGGTCCAAGGCCCCATCAGCAAACGGAGAAGGGCATCCATGGGACAAGTCGTCTCTTGTTTGGTCTGTCTGGCCATAGTTACTCATTAGTACCTACTTCACAAACTATACTAGATGGTCTTTACTGCTCAGACAACATCTACCTATCGCAAGGAGTGCGTCATGAGCAAAATACTTGTCCTTTATCACAGCCTCTGGGGCCATGTGGAAACCATGGCGCAGGCCATAGCGGAGGGTGCCCGGGAGGTGGATGGCGTCACCGTTGACCTGAAGCGGGTACCCGAAAGCATGTCGGCGGAGGCTCTGGCGGCTGTTCACGCCAAAACCGACCAGGCCGCCCCGGAAGCCCATCCCGATGATCTCGCGGATTATGATGGCATCCTCTTTGGCACCCCGACCCGATTCGGCAACATGAGCGGTCAAATGCGCAACTTTCTCGACCGCACCGGCAACCTGTGGCAGGAAGGCAAACTGGTAGGCAAGGTCGGCAGTGTTTTTGCCAGCACGGCCACGCAGCACGGCGGTCAGGAAACCACCATCACCTCATCTCATACCTTCCTTTTCCATCAGGGCATGATCGTGGTGGGCGTTCCCTATAGCTGTCAGGAACTGATGAATATGGACGAGATCACCGGCGGCACGCCCTATGGCGCCACGACCATTTCCAAGGGCGATGGGAGCCGCCAGCCCAGCGCCAATGAACTGGCGATCGCTCGATTCCAGGGCCGCCACGTTGCGGGGGTCACTCAGAAGCTCTTCGGTTAATTAACCCGCGTGGTGATTCATCGCCTGTAGTGCTTTAGGGGAATGCTTTATTGACTTGCTGGTCCTCGGCTCCGGCCAGCAGCTCTTTGGATCGGGCCAGGAACTCAGCGGCGCGGCCCCGGTCGCTGTTGTCGGTAGTTTGCCAAATGGGGAAGAGCATGGTTTCTTCACGGTTTTCGTGCTTGGCCAGAGAGCCCGACAGCACTGCGCAAATGGCGGGCAACATGTCATAGTCCTTTTCCAGCAGTGTTTCTTCCACCAATCGGGATTGGACGATGATGCTGTCGTGCTCAAAGAGCATGTCAGCAAGGGGACCTTTTTCCGCGCCGCCACCCAAGGTCGGGCCGATGACATTATTCTCCAGGTGGACATGGCGGCGGAGACCAATCCAATAGTTGTTGAAGATGGCTTCAGCATCTGCGATTCGATTTTCGTTGGCAGCGGCCAACACGTCCGCAAACTGGCGATCCAGGCGGTAGTGATCCCAAGTCAGCAGGTCCACCACGTCCTTGGCTTCTGCTTCGGCGCGGGGTTGTACGTCTATCTGCCAGAGTTTGCCATCGGTCTCAAAACGCCAGGAGATGGCATCGCGCAACTGAAAGGCCACCGCCCGCATCATGGCACTGGGGTCGGTGTCCGCCAATACCTGCACATGCTGACCGACCGCCAGCCGGGTCGTGGCGGCGTAGACGAGAGGTTGGGCCACCGCATAGGACATGCCACGCACGTCGATGACGTTCCGGGCAGAACTTGTGGGTGCGAGAGATATAGCTTGCTGAGTTGGCATGATATGGAGTCCTTGATTGAAGCCTGTCCCCGAATTAGGGAGGAGGCTAAAGGATCAAATAGGAATACTCTTGAGTGGTCTTGTTGGTGCCCAGGGCCGGACTCGAACCGGCACGGCATAAGCCGAGGGATTTTAAGTCCCTTGCGTCTACCGATTTCGCCACCTGGGCAAATAGTAAACTCATTGAAATACAAAATGTTTAAAACTTTATTCCAAGGTGTGACACTTGCCCGCAGACCGTGCTTGTACCCCGCTTATACGCGGGGCAGGCTTCCGATGGTCAAGAAGAGGACAACTGCCCAGGCCGAGGTTAACACAAGCTAACGTGCGCTCGCTACAATGCCCACCCGGCGAACACGGTAAATTTGTTCTCGGGCTCCCTACTCGGGCTGGTTCCAAGACATAAGGGTACCTCATCCAGCGTTCTATGCCTGGCGATTGAGCAGATGGGCTTCATCGCGGGTTACGCTGTGTGGAGGCGATTATTATCTGACTTCTTCCCCGTCGTTTTGCGAGGAGGAGCGCCTGATCCGCAGCATGCAGCAGTGCCTCTGGACTGTCCATGTCCGGTTGCATCTCCGCTACCCCCGCGCTGAGCGTGATGAGCGGGAAATCGCCTTGCATCTGAGCAATCTCCTGGCATAGTCGTTCAGCGTACAAGGAAGCTTTCAACTCATCAGTTTGCGGGCAAAGAATGAGAAATTCTTCGCCGCCCACACGGGCGATCAGATCACCGCTCCGAGAATTTTTCAGGAGCAGGCCGCCTAATGCTTGTAATACAGGATCACCCACATCATGGCCGTGCTCATCATTCACCTGTTTGAAATAATCAATGTCCAGCATAATACAGCTTAACGGGTGTTGGTGGCGTATGGCATGTCGCCAGTTTTCGCTGAGAAACTCCTGGGCACCCCGCCGGTTAGCCAGTCCAGTGAGCACGTCTTTGCTCGCAAGGGCTAGTAGAGAGTGATTTTGGTGCGTGAGATCTGTGCAGGAATTTTCCAGTCGTGCCATAAAAGCGACCATTTGTGCAGCAATAGCCAGCTTGGCAACAAGCATATTGCCAGAAGGTGGCTTGCTGATAATGTCATTGGCACCAGCTTCTATGGCCTCAGCGGTACAATCACCATGGTGTGTGTCGGCAAGAACCAGCAGGTATACGCGGGGCCCAAATTCTCTTCGCCATCTCACGCAGAGTTCGGCACCCGTTATTCCTGGCATATCCCAGTCTAGAATAACAATGCACGGTGCCTTTTGATATAGCAGAATAATCGCATCATCGGCACTGTCAGCGCGGATGACGTTGTACCCTTCAGGTTTCAGTGTTTGCTGCAACAAATCCAGGTCTCTGGTCTGATTGGCCACCAGTAATATAGGTCCGGGAACGGAAGGCTGAGGATTTAGTCGACCGGTGGTCAGTGTTTCGCGTAAAGCTTCCAGCTTTTGGACTAAGTCGGGAGAGACGGTCTGATCAAAAATATCAGCTATTTCCTTCCATTCGGCAATAATTTCACTGATCATTCTTTCAAATTGCGTGTCTGTAAACCACCAGCTTCTTGCTGCACTTTGAAGCAGCGTGATGGATTGGGCGGGAGCACCTGTGAGCACCCAACTTGCAATATTCCGACCGTCCTCAATGATGGCCCGCAGAGTACGCAAACGGTCTGTGCGCTCTGCGCTACTCGTTGCATCCGCAATATTTCGCTGGGATTCCAATGCCAACACGACATTTTCCGGGATGCGCCAGTGGCGCAGCAGGGCGGCGCTGAGCTGGCGGTGGTCAAATCCAAAGTGTGCCTTTTCCTGATCCAACAACGCGGCAGTAGGCAGATTCTGGGATGCCAGCGCCGCAGTCTCGGCCGGAGCGGAACAGGCCATGAATAGGCTGCCGATTTCGCAGAGCAGGCCGACCGTAAACACATCTGCAGCAGGCCATTCGTCAGTACGGGCAGCCAATGCGTGCATGGCGATAGCGCGCAGCAGACTGCCTGCCCAGAATCCGCGCAAATCAAAATTGGGCGGTGTAGAAAATGTTTTGGTGGCCAGTGTGAGCCCGAGTGCGATCGGTACTACCATCTTAAAACCGATGCGCATGAGTGCTTCTTCAATGCCCATGATGCGCCGATATTTGCCATATATGGCTGAGTTGGCAATTTTAATGATTTTGGCCGTAAGAATAGGATCGACGCGTATCAGCTTTGCGGCATCGGCAATTCCGGCATTATCTTGCTGTAAAAGCTCTGTGAGCGCCAAAGTGCTCCGCGATGGTGAAGGATATCCACCTTTATCAAGCCGTTGTAGTAGTGCCTCAATCTGCATGGAATGATGCTTCCGCAAATTCGTAGAGTCTATCATAACGAACTGTGGTACCAATAAACAAGGAAGTTTATAGCGGTGGAAGGAGTCAACAAGCGGGCGCCTGTCCGCGGCTTGTTAGTAGCCCGGCTGGTGTTGTGCCCAGCGCACGGTTGGCAACTGACTGAGGAGGTCCGGATTTTGCCAGTCCGGTTGGCGATGTTCGATGAGCACATCGGTGGTGATGCCGCCGCGCACATACCAGCGTCCCAGCAGGCGCAGATAGCGTGGGTTGATCAGATTGATCAGATCGTCGGCGATGCGGTTGGTCATGGCCTCGTGAAAGGCGCCCGCGTCGCGAAAGCTCCAGAGGTACAGCTTGAGGGACTTCAGCTCGATGTTATGCTGACCCGGAATGAAATCCAGCATAAAGTGCGCAAAGTCGGGTTGCCCGGTCAGGGGGCAGAGGCAGGTGAATTCGGGCAGATCCATGTGTACCACATAGTCGCGCTCAGGGTGGGGATTAGGAAAACGCTCTAACGCTTTGCTCGGTTGACTGGGCATCTGGAACTCCTCATCATCTGTGCTTCACCAATTCGGCACACTATAGCAAAAACCTCCCCTCATGCGCCTCTCGGCCATCATCCTCCAGGGCTTTAAATCCTTCCGCGAAAGCACGCGCATCCAGTTCGACGCCAATCCGGTGGTAATCGTCGGGCCCAATGGTTGCGGCAAATCCAACACGGTTGACGCCCTGCGCTGGGTGCTCGGTGAATCCTCAGCGCGCCAACTGCGTGGCGGCACCCTGAGCGATGTGATTTCCAATGGCGGTGGCAGTCGACCGGCCGCGTCGGCGGCGACGGTCGAATTGCGCTTTGATAACAGCGATAGGGCGGCTCCCGGCGCTTTCGCTGAGGTGGCTGAAATCAGCGTCAAGCGCAGTCTGGACCGCAGGGGCGACGGCCATTACCGGATTAACGGTGCCCGCTGTCGGCGGCGCGACGTGGGCGACCTGTTTCTCGGCACCGGGCTCGGCGGCAATGCCTACGCCATCGTTGAGCAGGGGACCATCGGGCGGGTTATCGAAGCGCGCCCGGACGATCTGCGCGCCATTCTCGAAGAAGCGGGCGGCATCAGTCGTTACAAGGAGCGCCGCCGGGAGACCACACAACGTATTGCCGAAACGCGGGAGCATCTCCAGCGTTTGCATGATATTCACGGCGAGATGGATGGTCAGTGGCAGCGCTTGCAACGGCAGGCCCAGGCGGCGCAAAAGCTGCGCACCCTACGGGTGGAGGAGCGTCAATGGCAGTGGTGGAGTATGGCTCTTCGCGTGGATGTTCTCGAAACGGAGCGCCAACAGACCTTGGCTCGGCGCGCAGCGCTGCAAGCCACCTATCAGCAGGAAGAGCAACATCTTGTTGCCGCATCCCAGGCCCTGGATCAACTGCGTGTGGAAGAACGTCGAGGCCAGGACGCCATCGCCGCCGCCCAAGGCGAACTGTATGCGGTGCAGGCCCGGCAAAGCGATGTGGAACATCGGCTTCGGGAACAACAGGCAGCGATCCAACGCTGCCTGAGTGGATTGAGTCAACAGCGGGCACAGCAGCAAAAAATCCAGTCTGAACAAGCACACCAGGCGGAGACTGAAAGCCAGCGGCAGCAGCGTTTGCAGACGTTAACCGTAAGCCAGCATGCACTGACCGGAGAGGAGGAGCGCGCCCGGCGCGGACGGCAGGAAGCGGAGCGCGA
>NZ_JBYCKR010000122.1:0-4923 GCF_057473505.1 Acidithiobacillus sp. TH-A35
CCGCGCTCTTCGGACCGGGTAAACACGGCACTACCTTCGGCGGTGGGCCTCTGGTCTGCGCCGCCGCCCAGGCCGTGCTCGACACCATGCAGCAAGAGGCCATCCCCGCCCATGCGGAACAAATGGGGGTCCTGCTCCGTCAGCGTCTGCGCGCGCGCCTCGGCCAGCATCCCGAAGTGGTGGAGGTGCGCGGCATGGGTCTGATAGTGGGTATCGAACTGGCCCATAAGCCCGAGCGTCTGGTGGAACGCGCCCTGGAGGCAGGTCTGCTCATCAACGTCACTGCCGAACGGGTGATCCGTCTGTTGCCGCCGCTGATTCTGCAAGAGGCAGAAATCGACCTCCTCGTCGCTGGCCTGGCCAGCCTTCTGGAATCCGCGTCATGAACGTCCGTCACTTTTTGCGCCTCTCCGATCTCAGCCCCGCCGAACTGCGGGCGCTTCTGCAGCGCGCCATCGCCCTGAAGAAAATCCAGCGTGCGGGTGAGCACTACGCCCCTTGCGCGGGCCGGACACTGGCGATGATCTTTGAAAAATCTTCCACCCGTACCCGCGTGTCCTTTGAGACCGGTATGGCGCAACTGGGCGGTCACGCCCTTTTCCTCTCGCCACGGGATACCCAACTGGGGCGTGGCGAGAGCATCGAGGACACCGCCAGGGTGATCTCGCGCATGGTCGATATGGTGATGATCCGCACCTTCGGTCACGACAATCTCATCCGCTTTGCTGACGCCTCGCGGGTGCCGGTAATCAATGGTCTCTCCGACGACCACCACCCCTGTCAGCTCCTCGCCGACCTGATGACGGCGACGGAACACTGGGGTGACCTGCGCGGCAGGACCGTGGCCTATATCGGCGACGGCAGCAATAATATGGCCCACTCCTGGATGGAAGCCGCACAGATTTTCGACTTTCAACTGCGTATCGGCAGCCCGGCGGGTTACGCGCCGACCGCCGCGATGCTGCAGACCGGCGGTAATCACGTCACGATCCTGCATGATGCCGTGGCCGCGGTGCGCGGTGCCGACCTGATTGTCACCGACGTCTGGACCAGCATGGGTCAGGAAGAAGAGGCCGCCGCACGCAAGGCGATTCTCGCCCCCTTCCAGGTCAACGCCACGCTCATGGCCGCCGCGGCGGCGGACGCCTTGTTCATGCACTGCCTTCCTGCCCACCGTGGCGAAGAGGTCAGCGCCGAAGTCATCGACGGACCGCGGTCTGTCGTCTGGGAAGAGGCGGAAAACCGCCTCCACGCCCAGAAAGCCCTAATGGAATTATTATTTGGCATCGGCCCCGTGGCCGCACTGCAAGGAGATTGATGCATGGTCAAGAAAGTCGTTCTCGCCTATTCCGGTGGTCTGGATACCTCGGTCATCCTCAAGTGGCTGCAAGATCAGTACCAGTGCGATGTGGTCACCTTCACCGCCGACATCGGCCAGGGTGAAGAGCTGGAACCGGCGCGCGCCAAGGCCGAGAAGCTCGGCGCCAGGGAAATCTTCATTGATGATCTGCGCCAGGAATTCGTCCGTGATTACGTGTTCCCCATGTTCCGCGCCAACACCCTCTACGAGGGTGAGTACCTGCTGGGTACCTCCATCGCCCGGCCCCTCATTGCCAAGCGCATGGTAGAAATCGCCGCCGACGTGGGTGCCGATGCCGTCGCCCACGGAGCTACCGGCAAGGGCAACGATCAGGTGCGTTTTGAGCTGGGGGCCTACGCCCTCAATCCGGACATTCAGGTGATTGCCCCCTGGCGGGAATGGGACCTGAACTCCCGCGAAAAGCTCCTCGCCTATGCCGAACAGCATGGCATTCCAGTGGAACGCCACGGCAAGAAATCCCCCTACTCCATGGATGCCAACCTGCTGCATATTTCTTATGAAGGCGGTATTCTCGAAGACCCCTGGGCGGAAGCCGAAGACAGCATGTGGCGCTGGACCACGGCGCCGGAGCAAGCGCCAGATCAGCCCCGTTATCTGGAGATCACCTACGCGCACGGCGACCCCATTGCCATCGACGGCGAGCCGCTCAATCCCGCGCAGTTGCTGGCGCACCTCAACACCGTCGGCGGCGAGCATGGCATCGGGCGCCTGGATATTGTCGAAAACCGCTACGTCGGCATGAAATCCCGGGGCTGCTACGAGACTCCCGGCGGCACCATTCTGCTCAAGGCCCATCGCGCCATCGAATCCATCACCCTGGACCGGGAAGTCGCCCATCTCAAGGATGAGCTCATGCCCCGCTACGCCAGCATCATCTACAACGGCTTCTGGTGGAGCCCGGAACGCCGCGCCCTGCAGACGCTCATCGATCAGACCCAGCGACTGGTCAATGGCGTGGTGCGCCTCAAACTCTACAAGGGGAGTTGTATGGTGGTGGGACGGCAGTCGCAGGAGAGTCTCTTTGATCCACGTATCGCCACCTTTGAAGATGATGCCGGCGCCTACAATCAGAAAGATGCCGAGGGCTTCATCAAGCTCAATGCGCTGCGTCTGCGCATTGAAAAGCGTTTGCAGGGTTGACGGCGATGGCTCCCGAGCAGCATGTACCGGCCAACGCACTGGGCAAGGCCAGCCGCATCTCTCTGGACGGGCGACGCAGTGAACGCAGCGTTATTCTCGCCGATGGCAGCATGCACAGTCTCACCCTTCTGCACCCAGGCATCTATACTTTGAGCAGCGAAGTAACGGAAACCATCCAGATACTCAGTGGAATAGCCTACTATCGCGCCGAAGGGTCCAACGACACTCAGGAGTTGCATGCTGGCGACAGCATGGTCATTCCTGCCAACCAGAGCTACCGGCTAGAAGTGGTGGAGCCTCTGGATTACCTGCTTTCAAGTTAAGGAGATTCTCATGCGCATACTGCACACCATGCTTCGCGTCGTCGATCTGGATCGCGCCATCGCCTTCTACACGGAGGTGCTCGGCATGCATCTCCTGCGCCGTAACGATTATCCCGAGGGCGAATTTACCCTGGCCTTCGTCGGTTATCAGAACGAGAACGCCGGGGCGGTCATTGAGCTGACCTATAACTGGGGCGTGGAACATTACGACCTCGGCGACGGCTTCGGGCATATCGCCATTGAAGTAGAGGATGCCGTGGCGGCCTGTGACGGCATCCGCCAGCGGGGCGGGAAGGTGGTGCGCGAGGCGGGGCCCATGAAGCACGGCAACACCGTCATCGCCTTCGTGGAAGACCCCGATGGCTACCGCATCGAGTTGATCGAGCGCAAAGCAGACTTTGCCGAATATCCAGCCTGAACGGCTGGATGGGCACTAAAGGTCCGAAATCGGACCGCTCCTGTTATGTTATGTATAGAACCGGCCGTTACACATGTTGCTAACCAATTCGCATCGCTCATGGCCAAGCTGACTGGCTTGCCGTGAGTAGGGATGCCCAGTCATCAGACGGCCTTCCTCGTTCCAGCATTTTCCGAAATACAGCGTAGGGATCGGGCTTGCTGCCGGCGGAGCGCATGGTCTGTCCATCACTGACCCACGCATAGACAATGTCGGTACTCATCCAGCCCCGGATCCAGGGGCACGATCTCCAGGATCAAGTGACTCAGTGCGCGGTAGAGTTTGCCGTTGGCATTCGCTGCAAAGCCGACGGGGTCGGCGGCTAATGCACGATCCGTGGATCCGTTCAGAGGCTTTGTTTCTGAGGTTGCATGGCGGGAACACTGCCGCCGAACTCATCGAGCGCATTTCGTGGATATACGCATTGGTCGTTACAGGAGGTTTCCTTGACAGAATCCAATAAAACGTGGCCCATTGAAAAGACCTTGGCAGGTTTGCACACGAGTTCGGCCGGCCTGACACAGGGCGATGCTCAGAAACGACTGCAACAATATGGCGCCAATACCTTGCGGGAAGAAAAGGTTAGTCCTTTCATACGCTTTTTGCATTACTTCTGGGGGCCCATACCCTGGATGATCGAGGCGGCGGCCATCCTGTCGGCCATCGTGGAGCATTGGGCTGATCTGACCATCATTTCGTTGCTGCTGCTCTTTAACGCGGGCATTGGCTTTTGGCAGGAATACAAAGCCAGCAGCGCCCTGGAGGCGCTCAAGAGCCAGTTGGCTCTCAAAGCCCGTGTGCTACGGGACGGTCAATGGCAGGAGATCCTGGCGGCGGCTCTGGTACCCGGTGACGTCGTCCGGATCCGGCTGGGCGATATCATTCCGGCGGATGTGCAATTGCTGGAGGGCGATTATCTGAGTGTCGATTAGTCGGCCCTGACAGGAGAATCCCTGCCGGTCAGCAAGAAAGCAGGCGACGTTGCCTATTCGGGTACCGTCGCCAAGCAAGGCGAGATGGTGGCAGTTATCACTGCCACCGGTATGCACACCTTATTTCGGCAAAACGGCAGGCCTGTTGCAAAAGGCTGGGGCTGTATCGCACTTCCAAAAGGCGGTCCTGCGTATCGGTGACTACCTCATCTATATTGCTTTAGGATTAGTGGCTGTGCTGATCACGGTCGAACTATTCCGCGGGCAGTCTTTCCTATCCTTGTTACAGTTCGCCTTGATTCTTACGGTGGCCTCCATCCCCGTGGCCATGCCAGCGGTACTCTCGGTGACCATGGCCTTGGGTGCGCTGAAACTTTCGCGTATGAAGGCTATCGTCACCCGTCTGGAGTCCTTTGAGGAAATGGCGGGAATGCGGATTCTCTGTTCCGATAAAACTGGAACCCTCACCCAGAACAAGCTGACCCTCGGGACCCTGGAGCCAGCGTTGGGTATTACCCAGAAAGACGTCCTGCGCTGCGATTTATCGTATCGTCGAAACCATCCGCATTATGGTCTTCGTCGTGCTGGCCATGCTGATTTTCGATTTTTATCCCATCACCGCCATCATGATCATCCTGCTGGCGTTCTTTAATGATATGCCGATCATGGCCATCGCCACCGATAACACCT
>NZ_JBYCKR010000123.1:0-2409 GCF_057473505.1 Acidithiobacillus sp. TH-A35
ATTGCCGGCCCGGTCCTGAATACGCAAGGTGAGGATGAGGCGCACGCGGCGATGATGAAGCTCGGCCTGATTCCCAAGCCGACGAGTGCGGCGACCATGGCCGGGAAAGCTGCTCATGCCGCTAGCTTTGTGCTGGGCACCAGCGGGCCGGAGATTACCGCTTTTGTCGATCCTAACTGCATTTTCTGCCATAAGTTCTATGAAGAGGCCAAAGCGCTGATTGAAGCCGGCAAGCTCAGGGTGCGTTATGTGGTAGTGGCTTTTCTCAAGCCGAGCAGCGCACCGAAAGCCGCGGCCATTCTTGGTGCCACGGACCCTGCTGCCGCTATGGCGGAGAACGAAAAGGGCTTTGATACGGTGACGGAAGAGGGGGGGATTGCACCGGCGCAAAATCCTGCCGCCGCCACCCTCAGCGCGGTAGAAAATAATACCAGGCTGTTGGGCGAGAGCGGTGAAATGGCTACCCCCACCCTGATCTACTGTAATCAAAAGGGTGAGCCGACCTTGGTACACGGCCTGGACAAAGAAAGTTTCAAGGATTTTGTTGCGCATATCGGTAATCTGCAAAATGGAGCGTGCCGGAAGTGAATATGTCGGGATCGAAAGCGGCGGTCATTCGGCGTGGTGACTATCAAGCGCCCAGCTATCAAATCTCCGAAATCGTTCTGGATTTGCGCCTGGATCCGGAAAATACCGAGGTATATGCCCGCCTCCATTTTCAACGCACCGCACCGGCGCCGGTTACCGAATTGCATCTGGACGGTGAGTCTCTGGAGTTGTTGAACCTCCAACGGGATGGCCAAGTGCTGGCAGAAAGCGAGTATCGACAGACCGATGCTGGTTTGTTGTTGCTGAATCCTCCGGAAGCTTTCATTCTGGAGAGCCGGGCGCGCATTCATCCTACGGCTAACACCTCTCTTTCCGGACTCTACCATGCGGGCGGGCAGTTCCTGACCCAATGTGAGGCAGAGGGTTTTCGGCGCATCACCTATTATCTGGATCGTCCTGACTGCCTCGCCCGCTTCACGGTTACTCTGCACGCCCCGCAAAACAGTTGCCCGGTGTTGCTCGCCAATGGCAACTGTATGGCCACAGGCGATGAGGAGGGCGGCTGGCACTGGGCCCGGTGGGAAGACCCCTATCCCAAGCCGGCCTATCTCTTCGCCATGGTGGCCGGTGATCTGGCGGTGGTCCGCGATCAGTACCGTACCGCTTCCGGCCGGGACGTGACCCTGGAAATCTACGTGGACGAACGTGACACCGGTGCCTGCGCCCAGGCCATGGACAGCCTCAAGCGCGCCATGCGCTGGGACGAAGAAGTCTATGGCCGGGAATACGATCTGGACCGCTACATGATTGTCGCTACCGACAGCTTCAATATGGGCGCGATGGAGAACAAAGGCCTCAACATTTTTAATGCTAAATATGTGCTCGCCAGCCCGGAGACCGCTACGGACAGCGACTATCAGGGCATTGAGTCGGTCATTGCCCACGAATATTTCCACAACTGGACCGGCAACCGGGTGACTTTGCGTGACTGGTTTCAGTTGAGCCTCAAGGAAGGCCTGACCGTGTTTCGCGATCAGGAGTTCAGCGCCGACCAGAATTCCCGCGGTGTCCAGCGCATTGGCGATGTGCGCCGCCTGCGTGCCGCCCAGTTCCCGGAAGACGCTGGCCCGCTCGCCCATCCGGTGCGGCCCGATGCCTACTCCGAGATCAACAATTTCTACACCGCCACGGTCTATGAAAAGGGCGCTGAACTGGTGCGGATGATTCATACCCTGCTCGGTAAGGCGCAATTTCGGCAGGGAATGGATCTCTACTTCGAGCGTCACGACGGTCATGCGGTTACTATCGAAGACTTTGTTGCCGCCATGGAGGATGCTAACCAACGCGATTTTTCCGCTTTTCGCCGTTGGTATAGCCAGGCGGGAACACCCGTTTTACGGGCCGTCGGCAGCTACGATCCCGCCCGGCACAGCTATACTCTCACCTTGCACCAGGAAACCCCGGCAACCCCCGGTCAGCCCGTTAAGGAACCAGTGCCGATCCCGGTACGTATCGCACTGCTCAACACGCAGGGGCAACGAGTGCCTCTGGATAGTGTCGTGGGCACCTCCGAAACCGTGTTATTGCTGGAGCAGTCGGAGCAGTCATGGGTCTTTGCGAACTTGCCTGATCCGGTGATCCCCTCCATTCTGCGCGGTTTCTCCGCCCCGGTGCGTCTGCAGGACCCCCTGGATGACGAGGCCCGCAGTTTTCTGGCGCGCCACGACGACGATCCCTTCAATCGCTGGGAGAGCACTCAGGACCTCGCCGTAAAAGCCTTACTCGCCGCCGTGGCGGATTCAGCGACCACTCCATTACCAGGCGCCTTACGGAACGTTATTGCGGCAACGTTGGCTGACC
>NZ_JBYCKR010000124.1:0-5610 GCF_057473505.1 Acidithiobacillus sp. TH-A35
CGCGCAGACCGAGGGTCCGCGGTGCCCCGTCCAGCAGCGCCACCATATTGATATTGAACACGCTCTGCATAACCGTGTGCTGGTAGAGATTATTCAGCACCACGTCGGCATTGGCATCCCGCTTGAGTTCAATGGCGATACGCATACCCGATTTGTCCGACTCGTCGCGCAGGTCACTGATGCCTTCCAGACGCTTTTCCTTGACCATCTCGGCGATGCGCTCAATGAGCTTGGCCTTATTCACCTGATAGGGCAGTTCGGTGACGATGATGCTCTGCCGGTTGGATTTTTTGTCCGTCTCGAACTCGCAGCGCGCGCGCATGACCACTCGGCCCCGCCCGGTGCGGTAGGCTTCGATACTGCCGGCACGGCCATGAATAAAGCCTGCCGTCGGGAAATCCGGCGCCGGGACCAAGGTAAACAAGTCTTCATCCGGGGTCTCGGGATCATCCACCAGCGCCAGACAGGCACTGATCACTTCCGTCAGATTGTGGGGCGGGATATTGGTCGCCATACCGACGGCAATGCCGGCGGAACCGTTGATCAGCAGGTTGGGGATACGCGCCGGCATGACCAGCGGTTCCATCTCCTTCTCATCGTAGTTGGGACCAAAATCGACGGTCTCTTTTTCCAGATCCGCCAGCATTTCGTGGGCGATGCGGGACATGCGCACTTCGGTATAGCGCATGGCGGCTGGACTGTCGCCATCCACCGAACCAAAGTTACCCTGCCCGTCGATGAGCGGGTAGCGCATGGAAAAGTCCTGCGCCATCCGCACCATCGTGTCATAGACGGCAGTGTCGCCGTGGGGATGGTATTTACCGATGACGTCACCGACAACACGCGCCGACTTCTTATAGGGCTTATTCCAGTCGTTGTTCATCTCGTGCATGGCGAAGAGCACACGACGATGCACTGGCTTGAGGCCGTCGCGGGCGTCGGGAAGGGCGCGGCCGACGATCACGCTCATGGCGTAATCGAGGTAAGACTGGCGCATCTCCTTTTCGAGACTGACAGGAATAGTTTCTTTGGCGAATTCGATCATGTGGAGACTGAGTACCCCTGATTATTTTTTCAACACGGCATTATGCCACAGCGGGGCTAAGCCTGCATGTGGCCAGCGGCCAGCGCCTGGAGCGCCGCCTGAAACCCCGGGCGCGCCACGCCACGCTCGGTGATAATGGCGGTGATCAGACTGGCGGGGGTGACATCAAAAGCCGGATTGCGCACTTCGACACCTTCTGGTGCCACCGCATGACCCGCACATTGCTGCACCTCGGCGGCGGGGCGCTCTTCGATAACGATACCGCCGCCATCGGGCATGGCGAAATCCACCGTACTCAAAGGCGCCGCGACATAGAAAGGAATCTGATGATATTGCGCCAGCACGGCGAGGCTGTAGGTGCCAATTTTGTTTGCCGCGTCGCCATTGGCGGCAATGCGGTCGGCACCAACGATCACCGCATGGATCAGGCCCTGTTGCATCAGATAGGCGGCGGCGCTGTCGGCATTGAGATGAAAGGGAATACCGTCCCTCTGCAACTCCCAGGCGGTGAGGCGCGCGCCCTGCAGCCAGGGCCTGGTTTCATCAGCATAGATATGGAGCTGCTTACCCGCAGAAATCCCTGCACGAATCACGCCCAGTGCCGTGCCGTATCCACCGGTCGCGAGGCTGCCGGTGTTGCAATGGGTCAGAATGACACCCTCTGCCGGCAAGAGCTCCGCGCCATAACGGCCCATACGCTGGTTATCGGCGATATCATCGCGGAGCAAGTCATGGGCGGCCTGTAAAAGCGCGGCGACGGCCTGCCCCGCGGTAGACGCCGATTGCGCCAATGCCAGTTGCCGGTCCGTCGCCCAGGCGAGATTCACCGCCGTCGGTCGCGCCGCCTTGATCTCGTCGGCGGCACTCAGCAGGCGTGCCTGCCAGTCCGCATGCGTGCTCGCCTCGCTCACGGCCAGTGCCATGGCATAAGCGGCGGTAATGCCGATTGCCGGGGCACCACGTACTACCATCTGCCGAATCGCCACCGCCACCGCGCGATAATCACTGAGCTTTAACCAGGTTTCCTGCTGCGGCAACAGTCTTTGATCGAGAAGGCAGAGCTGACCCTCCTCCCAACGGATGGCACGAATTTGGTCGGCACTGGACACATAATCCTCCTCGGCAAGATACCAGGTCAGTCGGAAGCGGAACACCGCAGTATGGTGTGCTCAATATACGGGCAGTTGAAAAGTCTGTAAAATGCGCCGGAACGTCCAGACCCCATGCTTCTGGGGCACTCCCGCTTTCACCATCAGGTCCACTCATGTCTTCTGCCAGCCTATACCCCATTCTTCGTCTGCGTCCCAAGGAGGATCGCCGCCTCCGCGCCGGTCACCTCTGGATTTACAGCAACGAAATCGACGTCCAGAAAACCCCCCTCACCGCCGTCACTCCAGGCAGTGTCTGCCGGATGGAAGACGCCCAGGGCAAGGCCCTGGGGCTCGCCCATGTTAATCCTCATACCCTGCTCTGTGCGCGCTTGTTGAGCCGTGACCCGCATGTCAGCATTGATGAGGGCTTTTATCGCACCCGCTTACAGCAGGCTTTGCTGATGCGGGAGCGCCTGTTTGGTGCGCCTTTTTACCGCCTGGTGCATGGTGAAGGCGATGGTTTGCCGGGCCTGATTATCGACCGCTATGAGGACCATCTGGTGCTGCAGGCAGGTAGTCTCGGCATGGATCGCGATTTGCCCCTGATCACGGCGGCTTTGCAGGGTCTGCTGCGCCCGGCGGGCATTTTGCTGAAGGCCGGCGGCGCGGCGCGGCGACTGGAAGGGCTGGAAGACCGCGTCGAAGTCCTCTTCGGGCATATCCCGGAGCGGCTGGAGGTTTGGGAAAACGACTGCCTGTTCCAGGTTGACCCGCGCGGCGGGCAAAAAACCGGCTGGTTTTATGACCATCGCGCCAATCGCCGCCGCTTGCGGGACTTTGCCCAAGGGCGCCGGGTGCTGGACTGCTTCGCCTATCTCGGTGGCTTTGCCATCCCCCTGGCCAAGGCCGGGGCAAGCGCCGTCACCGCTGTGGACAGTTCAGCACCGGCCCTGGCGATCCTCGAAGAAAACGCCCGACGCAACGAGGTTGAGGGCTTGCGCAGCATTCACGGCGATGCCATGGAGACGCTGCACAATTTACGCGACCGCGGTGAGCAGTTCGATCTCATCGTCCTTGATCCCCCGGCTCTGATCAAATCGAAGAAGGATTTCAAGGAAGGCAGCATCGCCTATCGCCGCTTTAACGATATGGCCATGCGTTTGCTGACCCCCGGCGGCATCCTGTTCTCGGCGTCCTGCTCGCATCACCTGAGCCGGGAAACGCTGCTCAGCCAGATCGCATTTGCCGCCCAGCGTGGGGACTACCAGATCATCGGTGAAGGCAGTCAGGATATGGATCACCCCGTTCACCCGGCGGTGCCCGAAAGCAACTACCTCAAGGGCTTCTTCATCCACCGTCGGGAAGAGTTACCCGAAGAGGCAGAAAAGACCGCCTGATCACCAAGCGCGTTGGATTCTTGTCGCCATGCCCGGTGACAGGTACAATCGCGCCCACGCCGGCGTAGCTCAGTTGGTAGAGCAACCGATTCGTAATCGGTAGGTCGGAGGTTCGACTCCTCTTGCCGGCACCAATTAGAACAAGGGTTTAGGCTTCAGCCTAAGCCCTTTTTCTTTGCCATATTGAATTTGCACCGCAATTGCACCACAGTCCGGTCTGGTTTACTCTCTCGTCAGGCACTCATTGTGGGGGACGATATGGCATCCATCACGCCAAGTTACGACCGGGAAGGGGAACACATCGGTTGGCAAGTAGCCGTCCGCAAAAAAGGATACCCGTCACAGTACAAAACCTTCCGCACAAGGAAGGAAGGCGAAGCATGGGCCAGCGTCACCGAGTCCGAGATGGTGCGCGGCGTCTGGCGGGATCGGTCGGAAGCAGAGAGCACTACGCTCAAGGAATGCCTTGATAGATACCTGGCAGAGGTCACACCGAAGAAAAAATCCAAGGGTGAGGGCTGGTACGTCAAAGCATGGATGACACGCCCCATCGCGTCCCGCTTCATGGCGTCGATCCGGGGGAAGGATCTGGCGTCCGAGATCAGGGCTATGGAACGCGAAGGCAAGAGCGCCAACCACTCCGCTTGCACCGTGCGGTCATCTCTAATTTGTTCAATGTCGCACGCCGTGAGTGGGGCATGGAATCCCTGGAAAATCCGGCGGACCTGGTGAACAACCCAAAATTGCCGCAAGGCAGAGATCGCCGCCTGGTAGATGACGAAGAAGAAAGGCTACTGGCCGCATGTGGTGAAGCGCGCAACCCGTGGCTACGCCCCCTAGTGGTCGTCGCGGTGGAAACCGCGATGCGGTCGGGTGAGATGGTGGAAACCTGGAAGCAGGACCCATCCGGTGCGCTGGATGCCGATGGAAAACACCTGCAAGTTAAGGTCAGCACCGGCTTGTTATGGGAAAATGTGGATCTGAAAAAGCGCACCGCACACCTGCCAAAAACCAAGAACGGCGACGCTCGCACGGTCCCCCTCTCCACTCGCGCTGTAGCAGCCCTGGACGCCCTGCCCCGCAATCTGGACGGGCGCGTGTTCGGGGTTACTTACGAGGGGATACATCAATCCTATGTACGCGCCTGCCGCCGTGCTGGTATCACCGGGCTGACCTTCCACGATTTGAGGCACGAAGCCACCAGCCGCCTCTTTGAGAAGGGCCTGAACCCCATGCAGGTGGCGGCCATCACCGGGCACAAGACCTTGCAGATGCTGAAAAGGTACACCCATCTGAGGGCTGAGGATCTGGCGAAGATGCTGGGATGAAGACTGCTTAATATTTTTGTCACGGCGGGGTAATACATGACCATCACGAAACAGGATTTAACCCTTCATCTATCGGACACCGTGGGCCTGCCCGCCAAAGACTGCGCGGCGCTGGTCAATACCTATCCCGCACCTCTGCGGGATCTGCTGATGCGCCTTACGCTCTCAGGACTTTTCCGGGCAAAGTGGACCGATCAAATTCACGAAGCGCGCCAAGACGTCGCCCCACTCTCCAAGCCCGATTAGTCCAGGTGATTATTCGCCAGCTCTCCCAGCGCGCGCACCTGCGGTTGCTCATGCCCCATCGCGAGCCACAGGTCATGGTTGGTCTGCATGGCAAGCCAGGCGCGGGCCGTGCTTACGCCGGACTTCTCCAGCCGAATCGCCAGGTCAGGGCTAATTCCAGCCCTACCGTTCAGCACGCGCGACAGGGCTACGCGGGACATGGACAGCCGCCTGGCTGCTTCCGTGACAGACAGCCCCAAAGGGGTCAGCACCTCATCCTTGAGGACCTCACCGGGGTGCGGGGGGTTGTACATCATGACTCACCTCCTAATGATAATCCTGGTAATCGACCAGTTCGACATCGGACCCGGCAAAGCGAAACGTGACCCGCCAGTTACCATTCACCCATACCGACCACTGCCCCAGCAGTCCGCCCTTGAGCGGGTGCAACTTGAACGAGGGCACATTCATGTCTTCCGGCCCCACAGCGACTTCCAGAAGCCCAAGAATATTTTGCAACTTCT
>NZ_JBYCKR010000125.1:0-3779 GCF_057473505.1 Acidithiobacillus sp. TH-A35
GCATACACTTCGTCAAACAGAAAACCCACATCGGCCTGCCCCTGCAGTATGGCCTTGAGTACGCCCTGATAACTGCCGGTGAACACAAATTCGAGACGCGCCCGGTCTATGCCTGCTTTATCCAGCAGAAACAGGCCTACCATGTGAATCAGCGTGGCGGGATGGGCGGAAGCGATGCGGATACGCGTCGGCAAATCCGCAACCTCCTGTATCGGGACAGCCGCCGAACTGCATAAGTACACTTCATCAAAATGGTCACGCGGCTTGGCAATAGGCACAAAATCCAGTTTCTGAACATACTGCACCCAGTCAAAGGGGTTTGCATAAACCAGGTCGTATTGATTGGCGAGAACCGCTGCACGACAGGCATCAAAACCATCATAGTGCTGAAAATGCATCACCTGCCCGAGGTGACGCTGCAGATAGGTGTTCATCAAAAACCACCCCGGAAGATTTTTTCCGGAATAATTGGGATCCACTGTAAAGTTCAGGGTGGACTCCCCTGCTGTGTCAGAAGATGGCATATTTCGGGACCCTCAAATATTAAAATCCACCGGTATTTCACCGAGAATGTTGAGGTGAATATTAAATGGCGTCATGTATTTCATGGCCGTCATCATGGATCCCTTGAATTTGAGCCGTCGGGTCATCAACGCCGACTTTCCACTGATCTCCCCGGACAGAATTTTTTTCCAGTGGTCCATGTTCGTCCACATGATGAAGTCGCGTCGCCGTCCGTCAGAAGGTCCGGTGTAGATGACTTTCCCCGCCTTGCAGAACAGCATGACATGCGGGATATCCGGGCGATCTTCAATGTAGTACTCCCAAGTGGCATTGAAGTTTTTCAGATCTTTCTGGATTTCCGGGTGCGTATCCCACTGCTTGCCCACCAGGCGAATCCACTCCGTACTCATAAATTTTGCTGCCATAATCGGAGCCCCCGCTCTCAACACCTTGATTATCAAATCACATGATAACATCACCATTTAAATATATTGTTATATGTCAACAACGAGATGATTTCTGTTAATTCTCTAGTTAGGCGCTTTTGGGATTTTCGCCAGTGGCTAACAAATGCTGGAGAATAATACCGGACAATAACACCCCGAAGAGCGCGGGCATAAAGGAAATGGTGCCATTGACCGTTTTGGCCCTCCCGCCCGGAGTGGATACTTCCGGGGGAGGGGCTGCCCGGCGCGGGGATTCATCGGAAAAGACGGTCTGCACGTCCAGGGACGCGCCATTTTTGCGCAGCAGGGCACGTAACTCACGGGCCAGCGGGCATTTTTCCGTCTGGTTGAGCCTGGCGACGCGAACCCGGCGGGGGTCAAGACGGTTGCCCGCCCCCATGCTGGAAAAGACGGGTAAACCCAGGGTCTGCGCCGTCTGGATAAGGATCGCTTTGCAGGCGATGGCATCAATGCAATCCGCAACCACTTCAGCACCGCTGCCCGTCAGCAGGCTTTGGGCATTGTCCGTGTTGATGAACTCCTGACGGATTTCGAGCACGCAATCGGGATGAATGTCGCGAATCCGTGCGGCCATCACCGCCACCTTGGGCTGATCCAGCGTGGAATGCAGGGCGACGAGTTGACGATTGATGTTGGAAATACTGACCACATCGTGGTCAATGAGGGTGATATGCCCCACCCCGGCACGAGCAAGGTTTTCTGCGACATAGCCTCCGACTCCACCGACGCCCGCAATGAGCACATGGCGATCACGCAGGGTCGCGACAGCAGGTGTACCCAGGAGAATCTCGGTGCGGGCAAAAGGATGAGGCATTATGGCGCGTCCTGAAGATGAAATAAGGTAAGGGCATTTTGCGCAGTGACCTGCGCGATTTCCTGAGCCGGAGTATGCCGCAACTGTGCCAGGCTGGCGATAATTTCGCCGAGATACGCCGGTTCATTGCGGGTGCCGGGATGCGCATGCGGTGTTTGCCACGGGGCATCCGTCTCTACCAGCAGAGATTCCGCGGGGAGTATGGCCGCCGTCGCCCGCAGACGCTGGGCGCGCGGGTGGGTGAGTGCGCCGCCCATCCCCAACAAAAATCCCATATCTATCAATCGCTGTGCTTGTACGAGGCTACCGGAGAAGCTGTGTAGCACGCCGCGCAAACCAGGGAAGCGACGTAGCGTCAGGATCACCTCTTCCAGGCTCCGCCGGGCATGGAGAATGACCGGCAGTCCCAATTGCTGTGCCATGGCGAGTTGAGTCGTGAAAGCGGCCCGCTGGCCGGCAGCGTCAGGAGTCCCATCGCCAGCATCGAGCCCGATTTCTCCCAGAGCGACCGCCTGGGTCAGGAGGGTAGCCAAGGTCGCTTCCCATTGGTCATCCCGATCACCCAGATAGAGGGGATGCACACCATAGGCCGGATAAAGTCCAGGGTGATGACGACAGCTTTCCTTGAGCCGGTCCCAATACTTCAGGGTATAGGCAGGGACGATGATTTTGCAGACACCCGCCGTTTCTGCGCGGCGCAGAACCGCATCACGATCATCGTCGAAGGCGGCGTCATCCAGGTGACAATGGCTGTCTATCAGATCATGCACAGGCAGATCTGCGACATTTTCGGCGCCAGAAGCAAGAAAAGGCATCTGCTGATTTTACTGTGGCAAAACTCCGGGGTAAACATGCACTTCGTGCCGGACTGACAGATTCAGCACTTGCTGCAAAGGGCATCTTGGTCTTAAATGACCGGATATGGAGACCACGCTGGAGAAATTATGCGTACGATGACGGCAGACCTGGCCATTTTGGGTAATGGTCCAGTGGCGCGCAGTCTGGTTCTCGCACTGGCGAACAGCCCGCTGCGGGTGCTGATGCTGGATACTTATCCCCTGGCGCAGGCACGACCGCGGCTGACAGACCGCACTGTCGCGCTGGCCTTGGGCAGCCGTCGCCTGCTCAGTCGTCTGGGGGTAGCCATGCCTCTGGCGGATGCCGCGGCCATTCAGACCGTGCAGATTACCCAGCAAGGCATCCGCGGGCAGGTGCGCCTGGAACACAGCCTGCTGAACGCATCGGAGCAAAGACTAGGGGAAGTCGCTGGTCTGGAGACACTGAATGATGCTCTGACCGTGCCGCTGGCGCGTTGTCACACCCTTGAGCAGGAATCACCGGGACCGTTGCAGGCCCTGCAATGGTTTCCGGACCGGGTGCAACTGGACTGGCCTGATTTGCGGGTCGAGACAGCGCTGACGGTGATTGCCGATGGCGGCCATGGCGAACTGGCACGGCTGGCAAGTCTGCGACGCATGGGCTGGGATCATAACCGCCATGCCATCATCGCCACGGTGACCCCGCGGCAGCCCCTGCCCGGCATCGCCTTCGAGCATTTTCTGGAGAGCGGACCGCTGGCCTTCCTGCCTATCGGCAACAACCAATTCTCCATTGTCTGGAGCCTGCGCCCCGGCGATGCCAGCCGTGTACTGGACCTTTCTGATGCAGAATTTGTGGAGGCCCTGAACCGTCAGAGGCCGCCGCAACTGCCGCCACTTGCCAGGACTGGCCTGCGCAGTGTCTATCCCCTGTTTTTCCAGCGGCTCTGGGCCGAGCCCAATCAGCGTTTGGCCTTGGTGGGCAATGCCGCACAGACACTGCATCCTTTGGCCGGTCAAGGTTATAACCTGGGATTGCGGGATGTGCTGACTCTGGGTGCCCTGCTGCGGGAGGCGGCACAGCGCGGTGATGATCCGGGGAGTAAATCGCTACTCAGCGACTATACCCGCATCCGTCGCCGCGACCGGTTGGAAACCATCGCCTTTACCGAGACG
>NZ_JBYCKR010000126.1:0-1883 GCF_057473505.1 Acidithiobacillus sp. TH-A35
GCCAGATAACGGCGCGCATGGGCCTCCCAACTATAGACCCGGCGCACCCCCAGCAAGCCTGCCCGACTGGCACGCTGCCAGCGTTGGCGATCAAACAGTATTTGTCGAAGTGCCGCCTGTAGTTCCGCGATATTCAGGGGGTCTATCAGGATGCCATTGCGACAGTAGCGAATGATGTCCTGCGGGCCACCATGCCGGGTGGCGACAACCGGCAAACCCGAGGCCGCGGCTTCCAGCAGGGTCAGGCCAAAGGGTTCGGTGAGTGCCGGGTTGACGAAAACGCCCTTATAGATGGCCGCATAGCGGTAATATTCGGGAATATCTTCCGGTTCGTGGTGCTTTGGGAGGGCGACTCGCCCGTAAAGGTCGTAATCGTCAACGGTATGCAGCATGCTCTGAATCACCCTTTTCGCCCCGTGCGGGAGCTGCCCAAGGCGGTCACGCTGGCCCATGACCAGAACCAAGTTGGCCTGCTCCCGCAAAACCGGGTCCGTGGCATAGGCCTCAACCAGACGCTGAAAATTTTTACGCTCATCGGGGCGGGCAATGGCCAGAATGGGGGGCTTGCGCGGTGCCTCCAAAAAGTGGCGTAAGCCCGGCAGCAGCGGTGAGGAACGCTGCCGCCCTGGTCGGGAAAACCGTCGCAAATCTACACCCGGCGGCAGGATCTTGAAATGCGCCCGCACGGCATTCTCGTACAGGCCATACTGCTCGTCCACTTCCTGACGGGTGCTGGCCAGGACCACGGACGCTTCACTGAGTACGGATTCTTCGGCGGCAATGCGTCGCGGAAAACGAAACTGCCGGTCGATACTTTCCGCCTTACGGCCAGCAGCAATCAGTCTTTCCCGCTTATCCCGCCCCAGGGAATGGCCGGTGTGAATGAGCGGAATACCCAGCAGGCGGGAGAGGCGTACCCCTACATAACCCGCATCGGCATAGTGGCTGTGGATGACATCGGGAATACAGTCTTCACTACGGATAAAATGCAGAGCACCGTCCACAAAGGTATCCAGGTAATCCCAGAGCCGCTCTTTTTGCAGATATTTATGCGCTGGACCGGCAGGCAGACGGATAATCTGCGCGCCGGATTCCAATAGTTCACGCGGTGCTCCATAAATGGGATTCGTGCCGGGATCGTTAAAGCGACGCGTGAGAAGGTCGATCCGGGTGACGCGCGGGTCCCGTGCCAGCGCCTGCATTTCGTCGAGTACATAGCCAATCTGGCCGCCGGTATCTGCATCGACCCCGAGTTCCGGAGTACCGCAAATGCGGCCGTGGATACTCAGCATCAGAATGTAAAGACCCTGGTGGTCTGACAAATCAGTACTCCTTGGCCCAGCGCGCCATTATGGTCTGATAAAACTCGGGTTGATCCGGGATGGCGCCGGATAACGCACAAATGGCCGCTGCCAATTCCCCTGCCCTCTGCAATCGTCGTGCAATGGCATCGCCGCGAAACAGGCTCCAGAGCCAGCCTGCGGCAAAGGCATCTCCAGCCCCGACGGTGTCCTGGATAACCGTGGAGGCTGCTTCCGCCTCGTAAAAATTGGTCCCATCCCCATAAGCGGCACCTGCAGCACCGCGGGTCAGCAAGACCGCTTGCACATCAAAATGCCGGGCCACCACCTGCATCGCTTCCCGCAGGGTCGAGGCTGGAGAGAGTTCGTAAGTACGCATGATCCGCTCCAGTTCCTCCACATTACATTTCAGTATAGACGAGCCCCGTATGACTTCGGCCAGCAATTCCGGATTCCACCAGGGATCGCGCAGATTGATATCCACAAAGCGCCACTGGGCATGGGCGCGCAACTGGCGCCAAGTCGCCCGCGATGGCCCGTCTTCCCGCAAGGCAAGGCTACCGTGATAGAGCCAGGGAATGG
>NZ_JBYCKR010000127.1:0-2901 GCF_057473505.1 Acidithiobacillus sp. TH-A35
GGTCACGGACAGAGCCGCCCACAAGATAAGCCGGTGTGCCAAGCTTTGCAGCAATCCTGCCGATGGCGAGCAGGCGCTCTAGCAGCGCGTCTCCCCATCGCTGTTGCAGCATCCTCTGAATCTCTTCGGCGGGTAGGTGGCCTGCCTTTGGGATGGCACTGTGAGCGTCCAGCGAGTCGTGTCCCGTAGAAATGAGCGGATCCGGATTAACCGTTGGCGGTTTGTCCGTCGTCATAACTGTCGTCTGCGCCGCCCGGTTGGGCCACGTCGCCCTGATCCGAACGGTTACTGCGCCGTCGCCGTCGCCGGGGACGGCGACGTGATGTTGCCGGGAGTGGCCCCAGCGCTGGTTCCTGTCCGGTTTCTTCGAGACGGGCCTGCTCGATGAGGAGGCGCCGACCATCATGATCTGCAGTCTGGAATTGTTCCCACCATTCCACCAAAGTGGCAGGTATTTCTCCACTGTGGCGGCGCAGACTCAGGAAATCGAAGGCCGCGCGAAAGCGTGGATGGGCGAGCAGAGCATGAGGACGACGTCCGCCACGGCGCAGAAAACGCGCCTGCAAATCCCAGATTTCGCGCATGGGCAGGGCGAAGCGGCGGGGGACAGAAACCCGCCCCACGCATTCCTTCAGCACGTCGCTGGCGGCCTGCTGCAACGCGACCGTGGCGGGTTTGCCCTGTTGTTCGAGCAACTGGCTTTGCAGTTGCAGGGCTGGCCAGAGCAGTGCGGCAAAAAGGAACGCGGGCGTCACCGATTTGCCGTCGCGTACCCGCGTATCGGTGCCTTCCAGCGCGCCTTGCAACAATGCACGCGCTGCGCCGTATTCCGCGTTGTCGAGGAGCACATCCACCTGCGGAAACAGGGCGGCAAACAGTCCCTGCTGACGTAGGTGTTCGAAACTGGTCTGCGCATTACCGTTCAGAAAAAGTTTCAGCGTTTCCTCAAACAGCCGCGCCGAGGGTACCTCCTGCAGACGCTCGCGGCAGGCCGCTATGGGCACCTGTGCGGCTGTATCCATTATGAATCCCAGCTTGGCAGCAAAGCGAACGGCCCGCAGCATCCGCACCGGATCTTCCCGGTAACGCTGCTCGGGATCACCAATGACACGCAGGCGACCGGCCTGCAAATCTTCCATGCCCGTGGAGAAATCCAAAATGCTGCGGTCGGCAATATTGTAATAAAGGGCATTGGTGGTGAAATCCCTTCGCCGCGCGTCCTCTTCCAGCGAGCCATAGACGTTGTCTGCCAATATGCGCCCTGTTTCACTGTGCTCGCTGGCTTCGTCTTCCTTGCCGTTCGCGCTGCCACGGAACGTGGCTACTTCAATAATCTCGTTACCAAACTGCACATGGACCAGAATAAAGCGTCGGCCGATCAGTCGTGCGTTACGCCGAAACAGCTTCCGGACCTGCTCCGGGCGCGCATCCGTCGCGACATCGAAATCCTTAGGCTCCCGTCCCAGCAGCAGATCGCGGACACTGCCGCCGACCAGATAGGCCTGAAAGCCGGCGCGGTGCAGGCCATTGAGCACTTGCAAGGCACTGTCACTAATCTGGCGCCGGGATACGTTGTGCTCGTTGCGCGGCGTCACTCGTGCACCGGGGATGCCGGGTGATGGCGACGAAGGCGCCGCCGCCGTTTCGACGGCGCTGTCGGGCAGGTTCAACTGCTTGGTAATAAAGGATTTTATGGATACCAAGGGCGATCTCTGGGTTGGTAGGCGGTAATCTGGGCGACAGTGTACCTGAAAAGTTGCGGAAAAGCAGTGCTCGCCGGGAAACGCGTGCCTTTCTCTTAATGCCCAATAATTATGGGTTGTCTTCTGATCGAATCGCGTTAGGTGAGTCGACCATTCCCCAGGCTTGTCTGACCAGGTATACCGGCCTTTGCTTGCTTTCCTCATAGATCCGGCCGAGGTATTCACCGATCACCCCCAGGGCCATGAGCTGCACGCCACCCAGGAATAGCAAGGTAACCATCATGGATGGATAACCCTTTACCGGGTTTCCATACACCAGGGTGCTGATGATCAGCCAGACGGCATAAAGGAAGGCCAACAGCGAAACCACAAAACCCAGATAAGCGGCAAGTTGTAATGGTACCTGGCTAAAAGAAGTAACGCCTTCTACGGCGAGATTCCATAGCCGCCAATAGTTCCAGGTGGTTTTCCCCGCATGGCGGGGCGCACGATGGTAGTAAACATTCGTGCTGCGAAAACCGACCCAGGCGAACAAACCCTTCATGAAGCGCCTGCGTTCAGGAAGGGTCTGCAAGGCATCAAGAACCGGACGGGACAGCAGCCGGAAATCCCCCGTATCCGGCGGTATCTCCACATCGCTCATGCGATTGATGATCCGGTAAAAGACATGCGCAGAGGCGCGTTTGAGCCACGATTCTCCTTCGCGGGAGAGTCGGACGGCGTTCACCACATCAAACCCCTCCCGCCATTGGGCGAGAAGCTCGGGAATCAGTTCGGGCGGGTCTTGCAGGTCAGCATCCAGAGGAATGGCGGCTTCTCCCTGCGCGGCATCCAGCCCGGCGGTGAGCGCCGCCTCTTTGCCAAAATTCCTGGATAAATCAATAACTCGTACTCGTCTATCCTGGCGATGCAGGGCGATCAACTGCAACAGCGTGTCATCGCTGCTGCCGTCATTGACGCAAATCATCTCCCACGGCTCACCCGCTTCGTCCATGACAGCACAGACCCGGGCGTAGAGTGTCGCAAGATTCCCGGATTCGTTGTGGCAGGGGATGATGATGGAAACAGCCATGATGCTTCGATGCGGGCCAGGGCGTGGAAATGATTGAGGCATTCCAGAAAAGTACAAGAGTGTGTCAGCCGCGTCAAACAAGGCTGGAAAAAAAGTGTTCACTTGGGTATAGTGCGGGATGCTTTG
>NZ_JBYCKR010000128.1:0-3502 GCF_057473505.1 Acidithiobacillus sp. TH-A35
TCTTTTGCGGAGTGATATCCACCGACCGAGTATCCGGAGCTATCATCTTGCTGCTCACGCTTTGCCTCCACCTACCGGTATGGAGCGCGGCAGGCGCATCGCAATACCCTGCAGCGGGAGAATCTCATCCACCCCGCCTAAGCGAATGGCTTCTTTAGGCATACCGAAAACCACGCAACTCGCCTCGTCTTCGGCAATGGTACGCGCGCCGGCGCAGTGCATCTCGGCGAGCCCCTGCGCGCCATCATCTCCCATGCCGGTCATGATGATACCCCAGGCATTCCGCCCCGCCACCTGCGCTACGGAGCGGAAGAGCACATCGACGGAGGGACGATGATGCTTCACCAAGGGGCCATCAAACACCTGCACCGCAAACTGGGCACCATTGCGTATCAAACGCATGTGCTTACCACCTGGCGCGATGAGGGCGCGGCCAGGTAAAACCCGGTCACCATCACACGCTTCACGCACTTCCAGGGCGCTGATCGTATTGAGGCGGGCGGCAAAGGCGGCGGTGAATTTTTCCGGCATGTGCTGCACCACCACCACCCCCGGAACCGTTACCGGGAGCGCACGGAGCAGCACTTCCAGTGCCTGTGTGCCACCGGTACTGGTGCCGATGGCAATGACTTTTTCCGTGCTCTTCTGTAGCAACACATCGGAAGCAACAGCAGTGGTGGCAGCAAAACTGGCGGCAGGTGCAGGACGAATATTACGCAGGTTGGCACGCGCCGCAGCCTTGACCGCCTGAATGATTTCTGGCGCATCTTTTTGCAAAAAGTCGCGCAGGCCGGAATGGGGTTTCTGGATAATTTGTACGGCGCCAGCAGACAAGGCATTCAAGGTAATCTGCGCCCCAGATTCCGCCAGACTGGAACAGATGATTACGGGTAAGGGATGTTCCGCCATGATTTTGCGCAGGAAGGTCACGCCGTCCATACGCGGCATTTCGATATCGAGTATGATCACATCGGGCCATTGGCGCTGCATGCGATCCCAGGCAAAAATCGGGTCATGGGCGGTCGCCAGTACGGCGATATCCGGGTCTTGCGTCAGGGCCGCTTGCAGCACCTGCCGCACGACTGCGGAGTCGTCTACAATGAACACTTGTATTTTCTTCACAAGAAGTTTAGCTCAATAATTATCTGTTTATTAACCCGCATGGATAGCAGCACCTCGCCCGCTGAATTTCAAATACACCGCACCCGACCATACTTCAAAATAAAGACTGCGGTGACCTTGTCCCCCAAGGTGCGAGGTGGCAATACCAAAACCAGCCTGCTGGACCAATTGCTTTGCTGCCTGCACATTTTTACAGGAGATATCAGCGCAGGTTTCCGGCATATGGCATTGGAAGCACTCGCGGTGAACGGCGGTGCCTATCGCCTTATCGTTGTCCATAATGGTTCTGCCAGGCTGTCGGCGAAACATATTACCGCCACCAAATAGCTTGCACACATAGTCACTGGGATGAGTGCGTTGCTGGCGCAACTCCTGCATCAGCGCGGCCACCGCCTCATCGCCGTACCGACCGTCCAGAGACGCCGCTGCCGGGCGCGGACTACCTCGACTAGGGAGCATGAAGTGACACATTCCGCCCACCTGCAGACGGGGATGCCAGAGGGTAATGGCGATACAGGAACCGAGCAGGGTGCCGATACGGGTATCCCGATCTCCGAAATACCATTCTCCCGGTTGCAGAAATATCTCCACGATACCCATGCGTCAATCCCTCCGATAGACCGCCGGTTGAACAAGGCGCAGACCATCGACGATACCATTGAGACTTTCGGAGTGTCCCACCAAAAAATATCCGCCGGGACGCAGGTGCGCGAGCAGGCGCAAACAAATGGCCTCCTTAGCGGGCGGATCAAAGTAAATCAGCACATTGCGCAAAAAAATCACATCAAAATCCCCCACGGCAGGCAGCGGATGATTCAGGTTGATTTGCGAAAATTTCACCGACTTGCGCAACTCCGGCACGATACTGAATGATCCCTCTTGTCGGCCCACACCACGCAGACAATAGCGCTTCAAATAGGCTTTAGGGATTTTCTCGGCACGTTCCATGGGGTAAATACCCTGCGCAGCCGAAGCCAGCATACGAGTACTCAAATCCGAGGCCAGAATTTCCCAACCGCGGCCGCGGCGTTCGGCCAACACCATGGCGATACTGTAGGGCTCCTCGCCGGAAGAACAAGCGGCGCTCCAGATACGAAGCGCCGACTGGTTAGCCCGCTGTGGGATAATCTGTTCACTCAAAAAGGCGAAGTGCTTGGTCTCCCGAAAGAAGTAGGTCTCATTCGTCGTGAGCAGATCCACGGCCTGCTGTCGCTCAGTCGCCTCGCTGTCGAGCAGACGCAAATAGGCATCATAACTATGGCAATCTCGTGCCCGCAGGCGCTTTCCCAATCGCCCCATCACCAGCGGCTTCTTGGCCGGGCCGAGGGTAATCCCAGCCTCTTTCTGCAAAAAAGCCTGGATACGTCGATAGTCGGCATCAGACAAGGTGGATACGGGCGTGGTCATCAACATGGTCTATGGACCGGCCGCCGCATCGGCAGCAATCGCGGCGAGTTCGGCCATCTCGTCCAGGGAGAGCACCCGCTCCATTTCCAGCAGGACAATGAATTGATTAGCCACCTTGGCCATACCCCGGATGAACTCGGTGCGCAAACCGGCACCAAACTGCGGCGCTGGTTCTATCTGTTCCTCTGAGAACTCCAGCACCTCATTGACGGCATCGACGATGACGCCGAGGCGCTGTCGTGACTCCCCTTCCTGCAGATCCACGATGGTAATGCAACTCCGTTTATGAATGGCAGTCGCCGGACGTCCGAAACGGCGCGCTATGTCGATGATGGGCACTACCTGACCACGCAGGTTGATCACCCCCACCACAAAAGTCGGCATCATGGGAATCTGGGTAGGAACGACATAGGCGATAATCTCTCGCACCGCCGTAATATCCACACCAAAGGATTCCGCCTGCAACTGGACAATCAGATATTGCCCTCCCCAACGTTCAACCTGGGCGGTACCGTCTCCTGCTGGCAGCATATTCATGGACGCCTCCTCAGAAGCGGACGAAATCGTGGCTGTCAGCACTTACTGGCGCTGCGTCGTGTCCACGTCCCTGGAGGGGCGCCGGGCCCCCCGCAGAGGCTTTATGCACACTGGCTTTGGCAGAATGTCCGCCCCCATTCGTGCGTAGTCGGAACGTCGCCATCAACTGCTGAAGCTGTTCGGCCTGTCCGCTCATCTCCTCTGCCGTCGCCGCCAGCTCTTCAGAGGCGGATGCATTTTGCTGGGTAACCTGATTGAGTTGCCCCACCGCCAAGTTGATCTGATCGATGCCTGCCGCCTGTTCATTGGATGCTGCGTTGATTTCCTGCACCAGGTCAGAGGTTTTGCCGATCGCCGGGACCAGAGCGGTCAGAGCGCTTCCGGCTTGTTCCGCCACCTGCACACTGCTGCTGGCCAGTGCGCCAATTCCTGTGCC
>NZ_JBYCKR010000129.1:0-4058 GCF_057473505.1 Acidithiobacillus sp. TH-A35
CGGCTTATCTTGTGGGCGGCTCTGTCCGTGACCTCCTGCAAAACCATCCCACACCAGACGTAGATTTGGCCATTGAGGGTGACGTCCGCGCGGTCGCCGGGGCCTGCTCCGCGGAACTGTCCGGCGTGCAATGTACATATCATCCGCAATTTGGCACCGCCATCCTCCAGTACCCCGACGGATTCCAACTGGATCTGGCGCGTTGCCGGATAGAACATTATCCAGCGCCCGCAGCACTGCCGGAAGTGCAGCCTGGAGACATTCAGGCAGACTTGATCCGCCGCGATTTCACCATCAACGCCATGGCCATCTCCCTGGATCCGGAAAAGTTTGGCGACTTTCTGGATCCCTATGGAGGCCGTGAAGATCTGCAACACAGCTTGCTGCGCGTACTCCATCCCCTTTCTTTTCTGGATGACCCTACCCGCATTCTGCGCGGACTCCGTTTCGCCGTGCGTTTTCAACTCCAATTGGAAACCGACACGCACGGACTACTGGAGGAGGCGCTGGTCCAGAATATTTTCGCCCGACTCAGCAGCGCGCGTTTATGGCGTGAACTGAAGTATCTGCTCGAACTCACCGACCTCCCTGCGGCTTTAGAGAAGCTTGGTGCCTGGCAGTTATGGCCACTGTTGCGCCCGGCACCGCTGGAACTGGAGGCTCTCCTTCCCCGGATACGGCGTGGTCAACAGGAAATCAACTGGTTTCACTGCCACGTCTCCGGCGAAAAACTCTTCGGCGCCGCCGTCTTGCTGACCATACTCTGGCGGGATGTTCCTTGGGCGGAGGCGGAGAAACGCTTACACTATTGGCCGCTGGCTGATGGGCGTCATATTTTGAACGATCTGCACTTGCTGTCAGAAATGCCTGTGGCCTTGGCGAAGGCCAGTCGCCCCAGTGCAGTAGCGCGATTATGGGAATCGCTGTCTCTGCCAGGCATACTGGCGCTACTCGCAGAGTACCCGGAAACCGATGCCGTCACCGAAAGTGGCCGCTACTACTTGCTGAAACAGCGTGGTCTGACGTCACCGCTCAATGGCCGGGATCTGCAAGCCTTGGGCTTGGCGCCCGGTCCACAGCTTGGTAAGGTACTGCGTCGCCTGCGCGATGCCCGCCTGGATGGCGCGATTAAAGACAAGGAAACCGCCCGACAATGGCTTATCAGACAAGGCATCCTGCCATCCATCCAACCGTGATTGCCTGGATCAGTATTGGCAGCAACCTGGACCTGCCCGTGGCACAGGCGCGGCATGCGCTGGAGGCCCTGGCCGCTGTACCGGAAAGCACCCTCCTGTGGCAGTCCCATCTCTACCAGACGGCACCCGTGGGTGGTGTCACCCAGCCTGCGTTCATCAATGCGGTCGCCCGGCTGCAAACGGCATTGCAACCCCGCGCCCTCCTCAGTCACCTGCAAACCCTGGAGGCAGCAGCGGGACGCTGCCGCGCCGAGGAAATTTACTGGGGTCCGCGGGTGCTGGACCTCGATCTGCTGAGCTACGGGACTACCCGTTCCACGGATCCGGAACTCATCCTACCCCATCCCCGCCTGCACGAGCGAGCCTTCGTGCTCATCCCCCTTGCCGAGTTTGATCCGGAACTGGTCATTCCCGGCTGCGGGCGCATCGCCGACCACCTGTCCGCCGTGGCTGGGCAATCCATCACCCGTATTCCTGACAACATTCAGGAAACGTCCGTGCACAACACCCGTTCCGCCCAGGCATGACCAATCCCCGCATCATCAGTGCGGCTTACCGTGCGTGGGAGGCTGACTATTCCTTGCCCTGCCTGGATATCGACTCGGCGCAGGTGGATTTTGTCCACGATCCGCGGCACACTGAGCAACTGATCGACGCCGTCAGATATCGGCTGAAAGAGGCTGAGGAACAAGATGCATAAGAAAATTGCCCGCTGGGTGCAGGACAAAAAAAACGGCATCAGACGCGCCGTGGTTACGGCCTATGACTATCCCTTCGCCCGTTTCGCGGCGGAGGCGGGGGTGCATGGATTACTGGTAGGCGATTCTCTCGGCATGGTGGTCACCGGCGCCAACGACACCCTCAGTGTTACGTTGGAGCAGATGGCCTATCACACCCGGATGGTGGCGCGAGGAGCAGGTGACTGCCTGATATTTGCTGACCTACCCTTCGGGACCTACGAAAAGGGTCCGGAGCAGGCCTGGGATGCAGCGGTAGCCCTGCTGCGCGCCGGTGCCGATGTCATCAAGCTGGAAGGTGGTGCGGAGATGGCGCCTACGGTGGCCTTCTGCGCGGAACGGGGCGTCAATATCTGCGCCCATATCGGCCTGACTCCCCAGCGGGTGCGGCAGTGGGGCAGTTTTCAGCGGCAGGGTACCGACGCGGACAGTGCGCATCGCTTGCAGGCTGATGCCGGAGCACTGGCGGAAGCGGGTGCCCGCTTCGTCGTTTTGGAAGCGGTCCCCGATGCGTTGGCGGCGAACATTACCCGCGATATCACCATACCCACGATCGGCATCGGGGCCGGGCCGGATACGGATGCCCAGGTGCTGGTGATGCACGACCTGCTGGGGCTTGGCGCGGAAAGCCCACCCTTTGCCCGGCGCTATATCGAAGGCGGCCAGATCATGCGGGATGCCCTCGCCGAATATGTGCAGGACGTGGGCAACGTCCAGTTCCCGCCACGTCGCAAGCGCTGAAATGGCGATCTTCAAAGATATCAACAGCCTGCGCCAGTGGCGCCAAAGTCTGCGTGGCCCCCTGGCCCTGGTGCCCACCATGGGCAACCTGCACGATGGGCATCTCGCGCTGGTGAAACTCGCCGCCACCCGAGCCGAACAGGTGCTGGTCAGCATCTACGTCAATCCCTTGCAATTCGGGCCCCGGGAAGACTTTGCAAACTACCCGCGCACCCTTGGCCGGGACTTGCAGCGTCTGCACGACGCTGGCTGCCAGACCGTATTTACTCCGGATGACGGACTGATGTATCCGCGGGGACGCCAGGATATCAGCATCGTTATGCCACCACGCAGCCTGAGCAAGGTGCTTTGCGGCGCCAGTCGTCCCGGCCATTTTGCCGGGGTCTGTACCGTACTCGGAAAACTATTGCACATAGTCGCGCCAGAAATCCTCCTGCTCGGCGAAAAGGACTATCAGCAACTGCGCATTGTTCAGCAGATGGTGGCCGATCTGAACCTCAACGTACAGGTCTTGCCGGGCCCCTTACAGAGAGAGGCAGACGGGCTCGCCTACAGCTCGCGCAACACCTTTCTGAGCCCGGCAGAGCGGCAGGTTGCTCCGCTGCTCGCGCAAACGCTGTTCGATCTCGCCCGACGCAGCACCAGCGCAGCGGATATCGCAAGCCTCACGACAGAAGGCTGGGAAAGGCTGGAGCAAGCCGGTTTCTTGCCGGACTATCTGGAGTTGTGCGATGCCCAGACTTTGCAGGCACTTGACGTTCCGCAGCCTGATGCGCGCTGGTTCGGGGCTGCACGGCTGGGGCAGACCCGGCTCATCGACAATGTTATAGTTCCTTGATGAACACTCGCCTGCGCGAAATTCCTTACAACTACACCTCGTTTTCAGACGCCGAGATCGTGTGCCGCCTGATCGGGATGAATGCCTGGCGGATACTGGAAGACCTGCGCGAACAGCGGGTCACTGGACGCTCCGCACGGATGCTCTTTGAAGTGCTGGGCGATCTCTGGGTGGTGCAGCGCAATCCTTACATCCAGGATGATTTGGCGAAGGATCGGCATCGCCGCCAGGCCCTCTGGGACGCTCTGGCACATCGCTTGAACGATATTACTGAGCGCGCTGAGGGCAATCCGCTGGTGATTCGTCTGCTGGAGAGCGCTCGCGTCGCGGTGAGCAGCTTTACGCAGCAATTTGATGAGGATCTGGCCCTGCGCAAGAAAGCGGAGCGCAGCCTGCTCAAAATCACCGCAAGAGATAATGTCGACTTCAGCGCCTATGCCCGCGTCGCTCATGTCACTGACGCCTCCGACTGGCGTGTGGAATTACCCTTTGTCGTCCTTTATCCCGCCGACGAGCCCGAAGTGCAGCGCATGGTGGCCGCTTGCC
>NZ_JBYCKR010000130.1:0-9680 GCF_057473505.1 Acidithiobacillus sp. TH-A35
CGCTATCAGCGCCTGCGGGGCCACGACTGCGTCTATGTCTGCGCCGATGATGCCCATGGCACGCCGATCATGCTCCGTGCCCAGAGCGAGGGCATCACGCCAGAAGAACTCATCACCCGCATGCACGGCGATCATCTGCGCGACTTCACCGGCTTCGGTATTCAGTTCGATCTGTATCACAGCACCCACTCGCCGGAAAACTTTGAAATTTCTCAGAGTATCTATCGTGCCCTGCGGGCAGCGGATTACATCAACGTCCGCGAAATCGAACAGGCCTACGATCCCGTCGCCGGCATTTTCCTGCCCGACCGCTTCATTCGCGGCACCTGCCCGCGCTGCGGCGCAGCGGATCAGTATGGGGATAGCTGCGAGGTCTGCGGCGCCACCTACAGCCCCACCGACCTGATCAACCCCGTTTCCGCGGTCTCTGGTGCCGTACCCGAGCGCCGCAATTCGGAGCACTACTTTTTTCAGCTCGGCGATTTCAGCGACTTCCTCCGGCGGTGGATTCACAGTGGTACCCTGCAGGACGAAGTCGCCCACAAGCTCGATGAATGGTTCAGTATTGGCCTGGCCGACTGGGACATCAGCCGCGACGCCCCCTACTTCGGCATTCCCATCCCCGATGCCCCCGGCAAGTTCTTTTATGTCTGGCTGGACGCCCTGCCCGGCTACATGGCCGCCACCCAGTACTGGTGCTCGACCCATGACCGCAATTTCGCCGATTACTGGGGCGCGGACTCCACTGCGGAGATCTACCATTTTATCGGCAAGGACATCATTTATTTTCACGGCCTGTTCTGGCCAGCCATGCTCAAGGGCTCCGGACACCGGCTGCCGACGGGTATATTCGCCCACGGGCACCTGACCGTAAACGGCGCCAAAATGAGCAAGTCGCGCGGCACCTCCATTACCGCCGGGCAGTATCTCCAGCATCTGAATCCCGAGTTCCTGCGCTACTACATTGCCACCAAGCTCAACAGCCATGTGGAAGATATCGACCTCAATCTCGAAGACTTCCTGCTCAAAGGCAATGGCGACCTCGTCGGCAAAGTGGTCAATCTGGCCTCCCGCGCGGCGGGTTTCATCCACCGCAGCTTTGCGGGCCGACTGGCCACTTCCCTGGGCAATGATCAGGCCTTTTATGATGGGCTGCTGCAGACCCAGGAGGCCATCGGTGAGGCCTACGCCGGGCGGGAGTATGGCAAGGCCATGCGTGACATCATGGCGCTGGCGGATCAGATCAATGCTTATGTGGACCAGAATGCACCCTGGACTTTGGCCAAAGATCCGACCCAACGCGAGGCGCTGCACCGTGTCGCCAGCGTCACCCTGAACGGCTTCCGGGTGCTGGTCACCCTGCTCAGCCCGGTGCTACCGGAGCTCTCGCGCAAATCGCTGGAGTTCCTGCAGTGCGACTTGGACTGGGCGGGCCTGACCAAGCCGCTTCTCGATCACCAGATCCAGCCGTACACCCATCTTTTACAACGTATGGAAAAACCCCAGGTGGACGCCTTGATCCAGAATTCTGCAGAAAGCCCCGCAACAGCCCCCGGCATGGCGGCGGCCCCAGTGCCCACGCCCGTACCTGCTGAGGCCAAGGAAGAAAACCCCTTTATCAGCATGGACGACTTCAGCAAGGTGGATTTGCGCATTGCGCGGATTATTGCCGCGGACAGCGTGGAAGGCGCGGACAAGCTACTGCACCTCACCCTGGATATTGGCGAGGGCACCCGCTCGGTCTTTGCCGGCATCAAGAGCGCTTACGATCCTACCAGCCTGGTCGGCAGGCTGACCGTGATGGTCGCCAATCTGGCGCCCAGAAAAATGCGCTTCGGCCTGTCCGAGGGCATGGTGCTTGCCGCCAGCGGGCCGGAGGGCGGACCCTTCCTACTCTCTCCCGATAGCGGGGCGCAGCCGGGCATGCGGGTTAAATAGGGGTCTGCGCGGTCGCCAGCAACTTGCGTTCTTCATAAGTTTCCCGGGCCAGACGCACGTCTTCCAGGAACCACGGGAGCTCTTTCAGCAGCAGGGCCTGCGGGCCATCCACCAGCGCTGTTGCCGGGTCGGGATGGAAGTCCACCAGAATCATGTTGGCGCCGGCCACCACGCCCTGCGCGGTCACATGGAAGACATCCATGATGCCATCCGGCCCCGCATCGCGGCTGCCCACGGAGTGGGATGGATCAATGCAGACCGGCATCCGCGTCAGCCGCTTCACGACCGGCACCTGGGCGAAATCCACGAAGTTGCGGTGCGGGTCACCCAGATTCGTCTTCATGCCGCGCAGCCCGAAGACCACCTTGGTATTTCCCTCCGAGGCCAGGTATTCGGCGGCATTGAGGGATTCTTCCAGGGTAATGCCGAAACCGCGCTTGAGCAGCACGGGGAGTTCCTGCTGCCGGCCCACCGCCTTCAGCAACTCAAAGTTCTGGGTATTGCGGGTGCCGATCTGCAACATGACCCCGGTCGGATGGCCGGTCTTCTCCAGCGCCTCACGGATTTCATCCATATGCGACTCGTGGAGGATCTCCATGGCGATGACGCGCATACCGTACTTGCCCGCCAGTTCAAAAACCCAGGGCAGACAGGCCTTGCCGTGCCCCTGAAAGGCATAAGGACTGGTACGCGGTTTGTAGGCGCCCATGCGGGTGCAGACCTGGCCGTTTTCCTGCAGGGCGCGCAGCATCTGCTCGACGTGCTCCGGGGTATCCACGGCGCAGAGCCCGGCAAACACGTTGAGATTGTCCTGGCCGAAACGCACCCCGTTGTAATCAAAACCATGGGTACGCTGATCGCCGGTATGGCGGCCCAGCAGCCGATATTCCCGGGATACGCGAATCGCCCGCTCGACACCGGGCAGGGCTTCCATATCTTCTATCCGCAACGGCTTGGTGTTACCGATCAGGTAGATTTCACTAAGTACCTGCTCCGCACCCTGTTCCTGATGGACCCGAAAGTGAATGCCGGAGAAGCCGCGCAGATGGGTCAGCAGTTGCTGGAAGATCGGCGATTGTTCGCCGAGGTCGGCTTCTAAAATCAAAATCATGATCAATCTCCTTCTGGTGTCTGCATGAACCCTGGCATTCTGGTGGCAGTTTACTCGGGCAATCCAGAGACACAAACACTAAAGCATCGCTTCCGGACGCAGATGGCGATCAACATCTTCGCCGGAAAGGCAATCCAGCGCCAAGATGGCTTCTCGCAAGGTGCAGCCTTCGCGGTGGGCATGCTGGGCGACAATAGCGGCTTTTTCATAACCGATCACAGGTGTCAGAGCCGTCACCAGCATGAGGGATTCTTCCATATTCTGCCGTAGCCGACTTTCTGCAGGTTGGAGATCGTGCAGACAATGGTCGGTGAAAGACCTCGCCGCATCTCCCAGCAGCCGGATAGATTGCAGAATATTATGCGCTATCATTGGCTTATAAACATTCAGCTCAAAATTGCCCTGCGAAGCGGCAAAAGCGATGGCCGCATCATTGCCGTAAATCTGCACGCAGACCATGGTCAGGGCCTCAGCCTGGGTGGGATTTACCTTGCCGGGCATGATGGAGGAGCCGGGTTCGTTTTCCGGGAGATGCAGCTCGCCCAGACCGGCCCGCGGGCCCGAGGCCATCCAGCGGATATCGTTGGCAATCTTTATCAGGGACATGGCTATGCCACGCAGCGCCGCGCTCAACTGCAGCAAAGCTTCATGTCCCGCCAGGGCGGCAAACGCGTTGGCCGCCGGGCGGAAAGGCAGACCCAGCTCCGCATGTAACCGCGCGCACACCGCACTGGCAAAATCCGGGTGGCAGTTGAGACCGGTACCCACGGCTGTCCCGCCCAGCGCCAGGGCGTAAAGACCAGGCAGAGTCTGCTCCAGGCTGTGGATGCCCTGCTGCAATTGCGCCACATAGCCGGAGAACTCCTGCCCCAAAGTGAGCGGCACCGCATCCATCAGATGGGTGCGCCCGACCTTGATGAGGTGGGCAAAATCCCCCGTCTTACGCTCCAGTTCTCCCCCCAGGTGCGCCAATGCCGGCAAGAGCCCCTGATGCACCGCCAAAGCCGCCGCAATATGCATGGCTGATGGAAAAGCGTCGTTGGAAGACTGTCCCAGATTGACGTGATCGTTGGGGTGTACCGGCGCTTTACTACCACGGGGCTGCCCTGCCATTTCATTGGCCCGGTTGGCAATAACCTCGTTGACGTTCATGTTGCTCTGGGTGCCGCTGCCGGTCTGCCAGACCCGCAGAGGAAACTGCATATCCCAGCGCCCGGCAATGACTTCCGCCGCCGCGTCATTGATCTTTTCGGCCAGCGTGGCGTCCAGCAGTCCCAGCTCGGCATTCACCGAAGCCGCCGCCCGCTTGATCCGCGCCAGGGCGTGGATAACCGACAGAGGCATCTGCTCCGTACCGATGGCGAAATAGCGCAAGGAGCGCTGGGTCTGGGCGCCCCAGAGAGCGGCGTCTTCCACCTCGATAACGCCCATGCTGTCCTTTTCCTGACGCATACTCAGTGTACCCCAGCCAGCTTTTCGGCCTCATCCACCATCCCGGCCATGTAATCCAGCGCTCGCGACCAGATTTCCGGCTCTTCCAGATCAATGCCGGTCATCGCCACCACCTCGGCAGGGGCCTGACTACCGCCAAGTTTCAGCATGGCGATATAACCGGGCACGAACTCCGCCGGGGCGGCCCGCTGGCGCTGAATCAGCGCCAGTGTCAGCAGTTCCCCAAAGGCATAGGCATACACATAGCCCGGCGAGCCGATGAAGTGGGGAATATAACTCCACCACCAGCGATAACCGGGGCTGAACTGGATACTGTCGGCAAACTGCTCCGCCTGGGTTTGCATCCATAACTCCGCCAGCCGATCCTTGCTCAGTTCGCCCTCGGCGCGGCGGGCGCCATGCATGACCACTTCAAAGCGGTGCATGGCCATCTGCCGGAACACCGTGGCAAAGGTATCCTCGATTTTGCCGCAGAGCAGGGCCAGCCGTCGCTGGGGGTCCCGCTCCTCGCGCACCAGGCGCTCGAAGGTCAGCATCTCGCCAAAGACAGAAGCCGTCTCCGCCGTGGTCAGGGGGGTATCCGCGTTCATGTGGCCCTGCTCGCGGGCGAGATACTGGTGGATACCATGTCCCAGTTCGTGGGCCACCGTCATCACATCGCGCACTGTGCCGGTATAGTTGACCATAAGATAGGGATGGACATCCGGCGTCGCCGGATGGGCGAAGGCCCCGCCCCGCTTGCCTGGCGCCAGTGCGGCATCAATCCAGCCTTCATCGAAAAAGCGCTGGCCGATAACCCCCAGTTCCGGAGAAAAATCCGTCACCGCGGCCAGCACGATACGCTGACACTCCGTCCAGTCGTAGCGCCGCTCGCCGCCTGGCAAAGGCGCATAACGGTCATAATCCATCAATGGCGACACGTTCAATAATTTGGCCTTGAGCCGGTAATAGCGGGCCACCAGCGCGTAGCGTCCAACCACGGCTTGCTCCAGCGCCTCGACCATTTTGTCGGAGATTTCGTTGCTCAGATTGCGGTCACTCAGCCAGTGGGGATAGCGGCGCAGACGGTCATCCAGGGCCTTGTCGGCGAGGATGGCGTTGAAACAGGTGGTGAGGGTATGCAAGCGCCCTTCCAGCCCCTTGCTGAGGGACTCGGCCGCATCCCGACGCAATTCCCGGTCGGGATCGGACAACAGTGTCAACACCTCCTGCTCGGTCATCTGCTTGCCGCGCAGGGGAAAGCGCATTTCCGTCAATGTCTCATCAAAAAGCCGCTCCCAGAGCGCCCGCCCTGTCACCCGCTTTTCGGACAGAATCTGCTCCTCACTCTCGCTGCGCAGGTGGTCACGATACCTCCGCCAGTTGCGCAGCAAATGCGCCCAATGCGCCAGTGCGGGGTCTGCCAGCAGGCTTTCTGCCCGGCTCTCCGCGACGGCATTCCAGGCGATATCGAAGAAGATCAGTTGATTCTGAATGGCCGTGGCCGCCTCCTCGTAGGCCTGCATGGCGGCGCCATACGCGGGCTGATCGGCGTGGGTGACGTAACTGAGATAGCGGAAGGTACCCACCCGGGCAATACGTTGGCGGATAGCCTCCAACTGGCCCACAGCCGCCGCCAACTGCGCGGCATTCAGCCCGCCCAGACCGGGGCGATAGGCTTCGGCGAAGCGCGTCGCTGCGCTATCCGCCCAGCGCATGTCTTCCGCCAGCCGCGGATCATCCACCCCGGCATAGAGATCTTCCAGACGCCAATGTACCTGCTCCGCGCCCGTCGCTGCCTGATTTACGCCCTCCACCATGCTGTTATTCTCCATCCGAGTAATGTTTGATTGGCCCGCCGTTCAGCCCGCCATCTCCGGTAAACCCAGACTATGGCGTACACAAGACAACAACGCCGCCAGTTCCGGGGCACGTCCTGCGCGTTGGGCCTGCCACATCATCTCTCCCAGACAATCCACGAAAAGATGTTCGGCGCCGGTTTCACCCAGCTTGCGGCGCGCGCTGTCGAAGAGCTCCACAATACCTGCAGGCTGTCCCAATGCCAACATCTCCTCCAGCCCTACATGCAGAGACATGTGCATATAGGGGTTACTCCGTCCCTGCTCGGGCGGAAAATCCTGTTCCAGTCCGTGCTGCGCATCGCTCAGCAGGGCATGATATTCCGGATGGCGGAGAATGACAGCGACAATCCGCGTCTGCACCCCTTCCAGCGGACGGCCCTCCTGATAGGCCCGCCAACTGTCCAGAAAGACTTGTCGATATGTTTCTCGTTTACTGCCATAAAGCATAATGATTAGCCTGTCAGAACATACCGGAAGATCATAGGCCAGACCGGCACGGGTAGGAAAGAGAGGCCCTTTGTGATAAACAGGGCAGGTCCTGGAAGTCTCACCCATCTTAATCAAAAGCACTTATCGCGACATTATTTTCAGCGGGAGATCAGCGCATCATGGCCAACGCGAATGCAGTATCGTCAGCAGCAGTAACCACCCTCAATGAACGCCAGTGGGAAGGACTCGGTAAAGTCGGTGACGCCGCCCTGCAGGTGCAGAACCTGCTGCAGATGCTGCGCGACATCCTCAACGAATTGCCGCGGGCCATCGATACCGACAAGCTCATGGAGACCATGCAGCCGTATCTGGAACAACTGCAGCGCGTCTCGGAGTCGCTGCTAATCTTCATTAAGGGCAACTCCGGTGAGGAGCCGCTGGATCGCCTGCGCAACGTGCTGAACGACGTTCAAAATGCGGAACTCGACAAGACCCTGAAGGAAGTCCTGCAACTACTCGGCAACCTGCAGCGCGCCGGCTTCTTCAGCTCCCTCTCCGCCCTCAGTGCTGAGCTCAAATGCCCCATCATCGGCGAAAATCCGGAAGACATGGTGCAGAAAATTCATGGCGCCACCGCAAGCATCCAGTACTGGATGGATAGCGCCCGGCAGGGTGTCGGCGTCGTCGGCAACATGGTCGGCCAGCTCGACCTGCCGGATCGCCTCGACGAAATTCAGGAAATGGCCGACCAGTGGATTCAGATGGCCAAGCGGGCCCAGCGCCTCATTCAGGGTGACGCCCCCAACCTGCAGGCGCGCCTGAGCGGCATGCTCGACATGGCGGAAATCCTCGGTGGGCAGATGAACATCGCCATCGGCACCCTGCGCGACACCATACCGGAAGTGCTGGAAGGCGCGGACATGAGCGGCACGCTCGCCACTATTGGTGCCGGTGGCAGCCGTTGGATGCACATCGCGCTGCGGGTCAAGACTCTGGCACGGGGCAACTCCGAAGATCTCGCTCAGCGGGTGGAGGGCTTGCTGGACCAGGTGGAGCACCTCGCCGGCTATGCCGCGAGCGCGGGCTTCTTTATTCAGGCGGGTAAAGATGGTGTGGGCGCGGTCCGCAACATCCTCAGCGACATGGACCTGCCGGAAAAGCTGGATGACCTCGCGGAAGAAGCCGAAAAGTGGCTGAAAATCGCGATGCGTGCCAAGGCGCTGGCGCAGGGTGACGCCAACAGCCTGGCGGACCGCGTCGGCGGCGTGCTGGGCATGGCGGAAACGGTTGGAGCCTCCCTGCAGGCGGCCGCCAGAGCCCTGGAGGACAAGGGTATCCATCTGCAGGAACTGATCACGCCACACGGCGATCTCAGTGTCGCCTTTGGCACCGCTGCAGACATGATGGGCGAATTCTGGCAGGACGGCACCATCCGCCACATCGTCGGCGTCGTCGGCCAGGGCGCCATGGCCTGGTTGGAAATCGCGCAAATTGCGACCAGCGCTGTAAAAGGCGACGCGGAAAGCGTCAACGCACGGATCAAGGAAATTGTTCAGGGGCTGCATGATGCCCACCTGATGGACATGCTGCCTGACGTCTTCGCGCTGGTGGGTAACCTGCAGAAGGCCGGCCTGGTCGGCAAGCTGAACATGGTCATGACGCAAGTCGTCCCCATGATCCCCTCCGACGAAGTCTTTGCCAGCGGTGTGAACAAGGCGATGAAGGCGCTGGAGCAGACCAGGACCGAGATGAAGGACGAGAACAACAAGGGTGGCGGTATCTTCGGTCTGATGAAGATCTTCTTCGCCAAAGACACCCAGTTCGTGCTGAAGTTCGCCGTGCGCTTCGCCTCCATCTTCCTGAAGGCGCTGAAACAGGGCTGATTTTCTAGCTCTCGCAAAAAAGCCCCGGACCTTGCTGGTTCGGGGCTTTTTTGCGTCGCGGGGAAGGGACGCAGGTACTAAGCCCCGTGCTGTCCCCACCACACCTTTGCCTTCTCCGCTGCCGCCCTGGCCGCTGCCGGATCGTTCAGCCAGGCCTTCGCCAGATCGATAATCTCCGCATTATCTTGTGCCCATACCGCAGCGCCAGCGGCCAACAAGCCCTGACGTACCACATTATCCGGCATTTTCGGACCGAGGATGAGGGGACAACCATCGGCAATGGCTTTGCCGAGATCCACTGCACCTCCTACCAAGGTACCGCCAGGCACACAAAAATCCACACAAGCGTAGAAAGCATCGCGCTGCTCCACCGTTTCCACAAAATAGACGCGCGTTTTGATGGGCACGAAGCTGGTGAACAAACGACTATGGCGGATGGTCTGCAGATGGTATTTCAGCGCATCACGATAAACGGGTTCGTAGCGTTCTTCCCGATCTGGCGCCAGCACCATGATCCCCATCTTCGCCCGCATCAGAGAAAGAAATATCCCATAGGCCTCGGCATCTTCGCCTTCGTGCAAGTTGGGGAAATACACTACGCAACGGTTCCGGTCCCGAAACTCCTTAAAACGCTCGCACCAATCCATGCAGATCACTCCTTTGCGGGTGTTATGGGCTTTTCCATCCGCCGATGATAGGCGACACCGGCACATCATTCAAAACCTGCTGAACCCATGCATGTGTGAACCGCGCACCGCCTTTGTGTTATATTAGCAACAACGCTCTGCACAGAAGAACACACACCCTATGTTGCGAACACTTTTTGTATTCTCGGAGATGGTGCCCTACTCCAAGACCGGCGGCCTCGCGGATGTCGGCGGGGCTTTGCCCCTGGCGTTGGGGCAACTGGGCGTCGATGTTCGCGTGTTGGTGCCCTACTATGGGCGTCCGGCACTGCCGGATCTGCGCTGGTGCTGCGCCGTCAACGTGCCCTATACGGGTGAAACAGCCGAGCTGTGGTCGCTG
>NZ_JBYCKR010000131.1:0-14065 GCF_057473505.1 Acidithiobacillus sp. TH-A35
CTCAGCCGCTGTCAATCCGCAGAGAAATCCCTTTCTCTGCCGGCGGCCAACACCCGGCGAATCGTCTCTCCGGTAAATCCCCGTCCTGCCAGAAAACGGGCGCGCCGGGCATAATCTTTGGCATCTGTTGGCACTGTATCGCCAAAACGCTTCTGACAAACCGCCTGCGCCTGCACCAGCCAGTTAATCTCGGGATCTGCGGTAGCTTCGACCCCCGCCTGCTGCAAGTCCTGACGCAAGCGCAACGGCCCGTGCCCCTGACGCACGCGGGTACGGGTAAGCATTTCCGCATAACGCGCATCATCCTGATAACCGGCAGCGACGAGTGCATCCAGCGCCGACGCCACGTCCCCTGCGTCACATCCCGCACGGAGCAGTTTGTCACGCAGCTCCAGACGTCCATACTCCCGGCGCGCCAGCCACCGCAGCGCCAGCGCAGTGGGATCGCCGCGTTCTGCCGTCAACTACCCGACCGCTGCGGGCTCTACCACGTCTTCGGCAAAGGCCAGGGGATGTCCTGCTGCCGCTGCCCGTATCCGTTGCTCGATATTGACCGCCAACTCCGGATGTTCCTTGAGATACTGGCGGGCGTTATCCTTGCCCTGGCCGATACGTTCTCCCTGATAGCTGTACCAGGCGCCGCTTTTTTCGACGATGTCGAACTTCACGCCGAGGTCCACCAGCTCGGACATGCGGGAGATGCCTTCGCCGTAGTAGATGGCAAATTCGGCTTCGCGGAAAGGCGGTGCGACCTTATTCTTGACCACCTTGACGCGGGTATCGTTACCTACCACTTCGTCGCTCTTTTTGATCGCGCCGATGCGGCGGATATCGAGACGCACGGAGGCGTAGAATTTGAGGGCGTTACCACCGGTGGTAGTTTCCGGGCTGCCATACATCACCCCGATTTTCATACGAATCTGGTTGATGAAAATGACCAGGGTGTTGGTCCGGGAGATATTGGCGGTGAGCTTGCGCAACGCCTGACTCATCAGACGCGCCTGCAAGCCGACGTGGGAGTCGCCCATGTCGCCTTCGATTTCCGCTTTGGGGGTCAGTGCAGCCACGGAGTCGATAACAATCAGGTCGACTGCCCCTGAGCGCACCAGCATATCGGCGATTTCCAGCGCCTGCTCGCCGGTATCCGGCTGGGAGATCAGGAGGTTTTCCAGATCGACGCCGAGCTTATGGGCATAACTGGGGTCCAGAGCATGTTCGGCATCAATGAAAGCCGCCGTACCCCCTGCAGCCTGACAACTGGCTATGGCGTGCAGGGTAAGGGTCGTTTTACCGGAAGATTCCGGTCCGTAAATCTCTACCACCCGGCCCCGTGGCAGGCCACCGACACCGAGAGCAAGGTCCAACCCCAGCGAACCGGTGGAGTAGACCTCAATGTCCTTGATGGCATTATGATCACCGAGACGCATGATGGCGCCTTTACCAAATTGCTTGTCAATCTGTGAGAGGGCCGCCGAAAGGGCCTTGCTACGCTGTTCGTCCATAATGCTTTCCTTCTCCTGAATTGAGGGTTAACCCATCCTTGCAAAACACCATGTTGTAGTGGCGCGCGGCAGGGCCTGATGATCCGGTACTGCGGGAGTCATCGGAACAACCTTTTCCGGCATTCTACCTGAGCTGGCGGGCGGGGCAAACGACTGAAAGCAACTGCGGCATAATTCTTGTCCGGCACGGTGGCCGCCGTTCAACCAGCCCCGCGCAATAATCCCAATAACCCGCCCAAAGCTACCGAACCCGCGGCATACTGCACCGACCAACGGTCTCCGTGAAAGTGACAGGTTCTCACCTGCGGTTCCGCGCCCCGCGCGCCCCAGGCAATACAGACGGTGCCCACCGGCTTGCCGGGCACGGCACCTCCCGGCCCGGCGATGCCGGTGATAGCCGCGGCGATGTCCGCTTCGTGCAGTGCACCCGCGAGCATTTCCAGGGCGGTATCCTCCGCTACGGCCCCGACCCGCGCGAGGGTCGCTTCCTGCACCTTTAGCAACTGAATTTTCGCGGCATTACTGTAGGTGACAAACCCGTGGCGCAGCAGCGCCGAGGAGCCTGGCAGGGCGGTGATCCGCGCGGCCAGATCACCGCCGGTACAAGACTCCGCCAGGGCGAGTCGGGTGTCCCGCGCACGGGCATGCCGGAGTAAGGACCATTCTGGCGGTGCCATGTGCAGCGATATGGCGCACGGTGTTCCGGCCTCGACCCAATACTCGCCCGGCAAAACTTCCGGCGTGGTGCCGTTATCGTTGAAAAGGCTCAAAGGCACGTCGCAAACGGGCATATGTGCGCTTGCCCAATCACGCAACGCGGCCCAGTCACCGGCCGGCAGATGGGTGCGGCATGATGATTTTATCCAGCCCGCGGCGTTCGCAAACTCGCCAATGGCCACCGCCGTGGCGGAACAATCGGGCAATGTGGCGACGAGTTCCACCCGGACATCTATCCTGGCCCGGCTGGCCCAGGCCGCCAGACGCTGGGCATCGGGCAGGGCCGCGGGACGCATGGGCAGAAATATCTGCAAGGACTCCGTAGGACGGGTATTCGTCATAGCCAGCCCGCCCACAGCATCAGTCGCAGAAGAATCAGTGCCGGGATCGCTGCAGCGACATCATCGAGCATAATACCCGTGCCTCCATGAATATGTTTATCCAACCAGGAAATCGGCCAGGGTTTGAGCATGTCAAAAAAGCGGAAGAGCAGGAACCCGACGAGCAGCGTCCACCAGCCGAAAGGCACCAGCCAGAGGGTGAGCAGCAGGCCCGCCCATTCATCCCAGACGATAGCCGGGGGATCCAGCACCCGTTTGCCACTACCGCCATTTTGCATCTCCCGCGCGGTCTGCCCGCAGAGCCACGGCCCCAGAGCGATCATCGTCACCAACACCAGCGTATAAACCACATTATTCTGCACCACGAGGACCAGCAGCAGATACAGGGGAATAGCAGCGATAGTGCCCATGGTGCCGGGCAGGATGGGCAACAGGCCGCTGCCGCCGCCCAATGCCAGCCACTGATACCAGGGTCTAGAGTGCATGGACATGCCCCCAGGTGGAAGGCAGCGGCAGCGGCTCATCCCGCCAGGTCAGAGCGACCGCGGTCCGGGCATCGGCGGCCGCAGGCAGGATGCTGCCCACCGCCGTCAGGCGGAGGGCAAGTGTCCGGGCGGCCTCCTGCAGTGCCATCGACAAGGCAGGAGCGGCACAGAGGATCAGTTCATAATCATCACCGCCGGTGAGGGGCCAGCGTTGCAGGCGTTCCGGGTCGGTCCGCGCCAGATCCGCGAGTTCCGGGCTCAAAGGCAGCGCATCCAGGGCGACCTGCGCCCGGACACCCGAAGCTTTCAGGATATGGCCAAGGTCGGCCAGAAAGCCATCGGAACAATCCACGGCACAAAGCACGCCCACTGTCAGCGCCGTCATGCCGAATTCGAGACGGGGCGTGGGACGCAGCCGACGGGCCTCCAATGCGTCCCACTGTGGTGCTGAGCAGGGAAAGGCCTGCCCGTCGTGGCCGCGCTCCACAAAAGCCAGGTCCAGGGCTGCGGCCGCGTCCCCGAGACTGCCAGTGACCCAAATGACGTCTCCGGGCCGTGCCGCATCACGGCGCATCACCCCATGGCCGGTAAGCCCCAATGCGGTTACGGAGAGGGTCAGCGGCCCATCTGTAGCCACCGTATCGCCGCCGGCCAGGGCAACGCCGTGGCGGTCGGCAAGTGCACTCCAGCCCGTTGCGAATGCTGCCAGCCACTCCCCATAGCCTTCCGCCCGCTGTGGCAGGGCCAGACTGAGCAGGCACCAGCGCGCCTCCGCACCCATGGCGGCCAGGTCGCTGAGATTCACCGCAAGGGCTTTCCAGGCGAGGTCTTCCGGGCTGACATCGGGGAAAAAGTGGCGACCGGCAACCAGGGTATCCATTGTCGCCACCAGTTGCCGACCCGCGGGGTCCAGCCAGGCGGCGTCATCACCGATACCGAGCCGCACACCCCTGCTTTCCGTGCCCAGACGGCTCCGTAACTGTTCGATGAGCGCAAACTCTCCGCCCGCCATATTCACTCCGTTTTTGCCGATCCTTGCGCTACTATAGCAAGGACATCACCTGAAGGAAGCCATGCCCAGCACCCCCACCGTCACCGGACGCTTTGCGCCCTCCCCCAGCGGCCCACTCCATGCAGGATCACTCATTGCCGCCATTGGCAGTTATCTCAGTGCCCGCAGCCAGGGCGGGCGCTGGCTGCTGCGCCTGGAGGATGTGGATGAGGGCCGCGTGCGTCCGGGTGCTGCCGACACCATTCTCCGGCAACTGGAGGCCCTGGCGCTGGACTGGGACGGACCGGTGCAGACCCAGTCCTCCCGTAAGGCGGTCTACCGGGAAGCGCTGGTGGCTTTGCAGGCACAGAGCATGGTCTACCCCTGTGCCTGCACCCGGCAGGAAATCCGGGACTTCGGCGAACATTATCCGGGCACTTGCCGGTCGGGTCTGGCACCCGGACGGCAGACCCGCTCCTGGCGCCTGCGGGTGCCCGACCATTTACCGCCCTGGGAGGATCGTTTCCATGGCTGGCAACCATCGCCCGCACCACAATATGACCCCGTCCTGCTGCGTGCCGACGGCTACTTTGCCTATATCCTGGCCTGTGTCGTGGATGACGGTGAGCACGGTGTCAGCGAAGTGATTCGCGGCGGTGATCTGCTTGCGCTCACCGCGGTGCAACGCTATCTGCAAAGTACCCTGAACCTGCCCCATCCCCAATATGGGCACCTGCCCCTGCTCTGCGATGCGGATGGACGCAAGCTGTCCAAAAGTGCCGACAGCCCCGCGTGGACGGGCAACCCCAGTCAGGCCTGGGAGGAGACGTTGCGGCTACTGGGTTGGACAACGCCTGCCGGGCTGCACGGGGCTTCTGCGCTGGAGTGGCGCGACTGGGCATGCACACGGATGGCTGTGGGGCAGCCTCTTTATGGCACTGCGCCACTGGCCTGTACCAGCAGGCGGCGTTAGGCTGAGCCCCATGAACCTGCCGCCCCTCACCCCCGCCACCCTGATCCGCCGCTACAAACGCTTTCTTGCCGACTGCACACTGGCCAGCGGCGAGATCATCACCGTACACTGCCCCAACTCCGGGAGCATGCGCAGTTGCGCCGAACCCGGTCAGCCCATCCTGATCTCCCTCAGCGACAATCCCAAACGCAAACTGCCCTGGACCTGGGAACTCTACTGGAGCGGCGCCAGTTGGGTCTGCGTCAACACCCAACGCCCCAATGCCATAGTTGCCGAGGCCATCACCGCGGGCGACATACCCGCCTTGCAATACTACACACAACTGCGCCGCGAAGTGCCCTATGGCCATCATGAACGCGTGGACATCCTGCTCAGCTCCGAAGGCCAGCCACCCTGTTATGTGGAGGTCAAATCCTGCACGCTGCTGGAGGATGACGGCATCATCCTCTTCCCCGATGCGGTCAGCAGCCGCGCCTTGCGCCATCTGGGGGCATTGACGGAGGTGGTCCGCAGCGGCGGGCGGGCGGTGATGTTTTTTCTGGTCGGCCGGGAAGACGGCCGGGGTTTTGCACCCGCAGACGCCATTGATCCCGCCTATGGCAAGGCTCTACGCCGGGCACGCATCGACGGTGTGGAAATTCTGGCCTACCGGACCCGCGTCAGTCCTGATAAAATGACCGTAAGCGCGGCGGAACCGCTTTTCTTTTAGCCGCTTCAGGAGAACAGCATGTTACAGCGCAGCAAAAAATCACCACAGGGCAGCATCAAGACCGCAGAAGAGGTCGAAAAAATGCGGGTGGCCGGGCAGCTCACCGCCATGGTGCTGAAGATGATCGGCCCCCATGTCAAAGCCGGCGTCACCACCGGTGAACTGGACCGCATCTGCCACGACTACATCGTCAATGATCTGCAAGGCATTCCGGCACCGCTCAACTATCAGCCCAGCCCGGAATATCCACCCTTTCCGAAATCTGTCTGCATCTCCCTCAACCACGTGATCTGCCATGGCATTCCCGGCGACCGCGCCATCAGGGATGGCGACATGCTGAACATTGACGTCACCGTCATAAAGGAGGGCTATCACGGTGACAGCAGCAAGATGTTCGCTGTCGGCGAGGTACCGTTGCGGTCGCGGCGAGTAATGGAAGTGGCCCATGAAGCCATGGTGCGCGGCATTCAGCAGGTGCGGCCCGGCGCGACCCTGGGCGATATCGGCCATGCCATCCAGGTCTACGCCGAGGCGCAGCACTGTTCCATCGTGCGGGAATTCTGTGGGCATGGGATTGGCCGCAAATTCCACGACGAGCCGCAGGTATTGCACTATGGCAATCCCGGCGAAGGCATTGAATTGGTGGCGGGCATGACCTTCACCATCGAGCCCATGGTCAATGCCGGCAAACGCCATATCAAGGCCCTGCCCGACGGCTGGACCATCGTCACCAAGGATCACAGTGCCTCCGCCCAGTGGGAGCACACCATTCTGGTCACCGACGATGGTTACGAAATACTGACCCAATTGCCTGGCGACCCCATTTAAGAATGACGAGCCGCGCCGCGCAAACCCGGACGCTCGCACCCCATGCGGCGTTGCGTGAGGATCAGGGATCCCTGCAAGCCGCCTTTTCACCACAGCAGAGCAGCAGCACCTTGCTCCGCCAGCGCTGCCGCTCGATGGACAGCACCCTGCGCAAGCTCTGGCAGACGCCATCGGGCACAGACGCGTCAGCCGCCGACCATCTCACCCTGGTAGCCGTAGGCGGATACGGGCGCGGCACGCTCTTTCCCGGCTCTGATATTGACCTGTTGATCCTGACCCCCAGCAGCGACCTGACCGCGCTACAAAAGCACTTCATCGAAGCCTTCCTGACCAAGCTCTGGGACCTGCAAATGCAGGTAGGGCATAGCGTTCGGGGCGTGGAGGAATGTTTGCAGGAAGCGCGTCAGGATCTGGGTGTTGCAACCACTCTACTGGAATCCCGTTATCTGGCCGGATCGCGCCCATTATTGCAACAACTGAGCGACGCGTTGCAGGAAAATCCCCCCTGGCCGCCCCCGCTTTTTTTCGCCGCCAAACTGGCGGAGCGGGAAAACCGCCACACCCGCTGCAGCAATACCGCCTTTCATCTCGAACCCAACCTCAAAGAGGGTCCCGGTGCGCTGCGCGATATCCATCACCTGCAATGGCTCGCGGCCAGTGTTTTTGGGGAGGGCAGCCTGCACCGGCTGCGCGATGAGGATATCATCACCAGCGAGGAATACCGCCAGCTCCTGCGCGCCCAGGCCCTGCTCTCGCGCCTGCGGATCGCCCTGCACTACGCCACCGGACGCCACGAAGACCGTCTGCGCCTCGACTTGCAGGTGCCCCTGGCGCGGCAAATGGGTTACGCCGATCGGCCCGGACGCAGTGCCGTCGAACAACTGATGCAAAAGCTCTATCGCGCCTTCGCCGACATTCTGCGCATCGCCGCCATTGCGCAGGAGAATATCGCGCAGCGCCTGGCCGCAGGCACGACAGCACCCATGGCCGCCGACCGGCGCGTCGCCCTCCCCATGCCCACGCTGCGCCGCGATGATTCGCAGTTGCTCCGACATATCCTGAGGCTGTTCCGCAGCCTGGCGGAAGACCCCCGACGAAGCACCCTCGACGCCCAGACCCAACGCCACCTATATGCCTTGCGGAACGCCATTCACCCGCGGGATCTGGATCGTGATCCCATTGCGCAGGAGGAACTTCTCGCCATTTTCGCCCAGCCCGACGGCGCCTATCGCAGCCTCAAAATGATGCAGCAATGTGGCCTTTTGGCGCGCATACTCCCCGCTTTCGGACGCATTACCGGACGCATCCAGCACGACCTCTTCCATGTGTATACCGTTGATCAGCACACCCTCTTTTTGCTCCGCAACATCGGTCAGATCTGGACCAACGAGACGCCGCAGATGCCCGTTGCCAACGCTGCCCGGGAGCAGGTCGAAAAACCGGAGTTACTGGTGCTGGCCGGCCTCTTCCACGATATCGGCAAAGGCCGTGGCGGCGATCACTCCAAAATCGGCGCGCAGGAAGCCCGGCATTTTGCCCGGCGTTTGCGGTTGTCGCCCCGCGATACGGAACTGATCGTCTGGCTGGTGGAACAACACCTGCAAATGTCCAGCGTCTCCCAGCGGCGTGACCTCGAAGACCCGCAGGTCATCCGCGATTTTGCCCATCTGGTCCAGGACGAACGGCATCTTGCCTATCTTCTGCTCCTCACCGTCGCCGATATGCATGCCACCAATCCGGAACTCTGGAATGACTGGAAGGGATTACTGCTCAGCACATTGTACCGGGCGACAGCGAGCGAACTCCAGCGGGAGGAGCGCCAAACCCGAGACCTTCCGCAGATCGTCGCCGACAAACAGCAAGCGGTGTTAGAGAGAATCGCCGGTACGGACCAGCCGCGAGCGCGCGCACTCTGGCAACATCTTTCTGGCCCTTATTTCCTGCGTTACACAGAGGACGAACTGCTCTGGCATTGTCAGGAAATACTGGCCCACAAAAACCGTAAACCGCTGGTCGCGGTGCGCCCTCGTGCGCCCGAGGGCAGCGAAATCCTGATTTACGGTTCAGACCGGCCGGGGCTTTTTCAGCAGATTACCGGCGCGCTTGATCGTCAGTCTCTGAACATTATCGACGCCCGGATCGATACCAGCGAGGACGGGCGCGCCATCGACACCTTTCTGGTCATCGACAACAGCCATGCCTTCGCCCATAGTGCCGAAGCCCATGCCGATCTGGGTAACGAACTCCGCGCGATTATTGAAGGGGAGGCAGTGAGCAAACCCCGCTTCGGATTGCGCCATCGCGATCCACGTCACCGTTTTTTTGCCCATGTTCCCGCCGAGATCCGGGTAGACAACGGCGCCTTGCTCCGCTATACCCTGCTGGAAGTCCGCGCTGCGGACCATCTCGGCCTGCTTTATCAGGTCGGTGAGACGCTGTGCGCATTGCGGCTCAACATCCACGGCGCAAAAGTCTCCACTTTTGGTGAACGGGTGGAAGATACCTTTTTCATCCTTAACGAGCGGGGGTGCAAACTGACCGAAACTCAGGCCAAAACGCTGATTCAGGCCTTGGATGACATTTTGAATGGCGAAGCCGCTTAAACAATGAATTGCCCCCTCCTCCTACGACAGGCGTAAACCCATGTGGTCATTCCTTCTTCCTGACGCCCGGCGGCGGCGTGACCGTGCCCTGGCCCTTGCCGGTGTCCTGCGCAGCGCCCTGCTGGTGCAAAATATCGCGCGTAATGGGTCACAGCCCGGAGAACTGCTGCAGACCTGCATACAGAGTGTTCTCGCGCTAGACAGCCAGGATAGCCTGCGTGCCTTGGGCGATATCGACAGTCTGCGTCAACCCCTGGCCCTGCTCTGCCCCCTGCTGCGGCGCGGCCCTGGCAACGCCCAGGAGGCCGAGCTATTACGCTACAGCATGGCGCTGGTCACCCTCGGCAGGCGTCTCCGCAAAAATCCATCGGCCACCCGGCGCGTCCAGGAGGGTATTGAGCAGGCCCAACGCCAGGTCACCCACTTTGCTGATCCGACGCAGCGCAGCATCATTGCCGGGCTCGCCCAAACCTACACCGAGGCCATCGGTACACTCCGCCCGCGCATCATTGTCAGCGGAGAAAGCCGTTTCCTGAGCGATCCCGACGATGCCGCACGCATCCGCACCCTCCTCCTCAGCGGCATCCGTGCGGCCGTCCTGTGGCGGCAGGCGGGCGGCCATCTGCCCGGCACCATTCTCGAGCGACGCGGACTCTGTCAGGAAGCGGAAGAACTGCTCGCCACCCATCCTCAGCTTACTTGAAGCTGGTGCCCGACCGCCTCGAATAGTCGACAGAAGGCATATGTCTTTCCCGGACTAGCTCGTTGATCTCCCCGATCATCAGGCGATTTTCCATTTCCAACACATCCCCCAAATGAATGACCTCTGCGTGGTTCCCGGCATCCAGAAGCGCTTTAGCCGTCCTGGCAATCCTATGAATGCGCTCGTGGCGCGCCAGGATTCCGCTAAATTCTGGTTGCTGACCGTAATAAATCATACCATCCCCTCTGAGCCATCGCCCCAAATGACAGAGGTCGGCGGCATCGTCCTCCAGAATGTGCTCAGGTAACGCCATGTGCTCACCCATGCCCATCAAAAACTTTTCAGTCCGTAGCGCGTGCCCTTCCAGGATAGTGGGCAGGATATCGACAGAAGGTATGTTTTCCCGACCCGCCGGGATGGATCGGAAATGTGCTATCCAGTCTGGAATATCTTCGGCAGGGACTGGTCGGGAGAACAAATAGCCTTGCAAATGACTGCATCCTATCCTGGTCAGGAGCCTCGCGTGTGCAGTCGTTTCCACTCCTTCGGCAATGACATCAAGGCCCAGCATGCGGCTGGCAGTAATGACTGCGGTTACGATGGCCAGATCTTTGGGATCATCCACCATGTCGCGGACAAAGCTCTGATCTAGTTTGACCGATTGAGTCGGGAGCTGTTGCAGGTAAGTCAAGGAAGCATTACCGGTACCGAAATCATCCAGCGCCACGCGTACACCTATCCGGTTACAGGCACCTAGCCGTTCCTGTGCCTGTACCATGTCGTATAGCGGCGCTGATATGGTCGAGCGCCGCATAGAAATCTGCAGGGCTAAGCAATCCACGTTCCGGATCCTGGATGCGGATCAATGCTTCACCCCCCAGAACCTCTCCTGCGCTGCTTACAATCGGTTGATAATGAAGTACCAGGTGTCTTTTTCTTAGCGCCCCCTCCATAACATGGCGCATGCGCGCGCTATTACGATAGCGAGTGATGACCTGGGAATCATGCTCCCGTAGCCTAGGGAAACCGGGAAGGTGTTCCTGGCGGGGGTTCTGATCAGTCATGATGCGTATCATCCGGTATGCCATCCATCCCGGTCAATATGGCATCCGGAGCCGGTGTTTGGATGCTTTTGGCCAAGGTGGCACCATACAGTGGGCTCATAGAATATTGCCGCCAAGTCTCACTCGCTGCCATTTCTCACCCAATGCTTTGCGCAGGGCATTACTGGCAGCAACCAGGCCGTGCAGATCGATATCGTGCATGGTTCTGCGGGCGATGATTCCCAGAATGCGATGGTATTCCCGGTGCAGGACATCCAGTTCACTCCCTTCGCCATAGCCCATCTGCTCCAAAGCCCTCTGGAAGCTGCAGCGCTGCGGGTCCCCCAGACGCTGCGCATCGACCATGTCTGGATCATGGGCGAGGATCTGCAGCCAGAACTTGTGGTGCAGCATGTGTTCGGCGTACAAGCCGAGTATAGTTTCGGGGCCCTGGTGCGGAGCGGCGGAGAAACCTGCCAGAAAGCTGTGCAATGCGGCGATAGACAAGGGTCTGGCAATGGCATAGCCCTGCAGAAGCTCGGCACCGAGCACCGTCATAGCATCCTGAACGGCAGCAGTTTCAACCCCTTCCACAACCAGGTCCAGGTCCAGTTCTGCGGCCAGATCTTTGATGATCAACGCGAAGGCCAGGTCTTCCGGCCGTTCTTCCAGGCTGTGAACGAACCCATAATCGAGCTTGAACTCGTCCACCGGCAATTCCTTTAGCCGCAGTAGCGAGGTGTAGGCACTGCCGATGTCGTCCAGGGCGAGACAAACACCGAGGTCACGAATGGACTGCAGGAGATTCACTGCGGATTTACGTTCCAGGAAATCACTGCCCTCCAGAATCTCCAGGTGCAGGCGCCGGGGGTCGATGCCGCTTTGCACGATCTGCTCGCGCAGGTCATCACGACAGTGCGCATTAAAGGACGAGCGGGGATCGACATTGAAAGAGACCCATAAGGTGTGCCCGTCTGCTTCCAGTTCCGGCAAGTCGCGGAGGATCGCGCGGAGTACCTGGGCACACAGGTGATAGAGGTCTTCGCTGGCCAGATGGGGCAGAAACTCTGCAGGTTGCAGCAGATGATCCCCTTCTCGCAGACGGGCCAGCGCCTCGACACCGACAATCCGGTTCTGGCGGCTATCGAGGATAGGCTGGTAATGCACCTCCACGGCTTCCTGCTGCAACAGGTACCGGTAACGGTTCTGGCACTGCGGGAAGTCTTCACCATACAAGGCCCAGTAGCGGGTGCGGTCAGCCTTGTGCGCCTTGCTTTCGTAGAGGGCGTGATCGGCATAGCGCAGGAGCGCATCCGGGCTACCCTCGTCTTCCAGAGCATAAATGGCGACACCCATGCTGATGCCAACGTGGACGCTGGTGTTGGCGGACAGGGCAATGGGTTGCGTCATGCGTTCGGCGATCTTGTCGAAAATGGGTAACAAATCGTCGATGGATTGAGCGTCTTCGAGGACGAGGACAAACTCATCCCCGCCGATTCTCCCCAAAAAATCGGTTTTGCGCAGGGCCTCTCCCAACCGTTGCGCGATGTTGCACAATGCCTGATCTCCGGCATCATGGCCGTAGGTGTCGTTGACCGGTTTGAAGGCATCCAGATCGAGCATGCAGACCGCGAGCAAGGTGTGGCGACGGGTGGCGCGGGCCATGGCCTTTTCGATCTCGGCATCCAGGGCGCGGCGATTAGGCAGTCCGGTGAGGGCATCCTGCATGGCCATCTGCGCCATCTGGTCGTGGTCCCTCTGCAATTGTTGCCGGGAATCGTCCAGGTTGAGTGCCAGGGTGTTGATCCGGGCGCCCAGGCGGATGATGTCGTTGCGTTCGGCTTGGGCGAGAAAATCTGGCGGGAGCCGATCCGCGTAGTGTCCCGTGCTCAGACGTTCCACGAAATCCTGAATCCTTTGCAAGGGACGGTAGAGGCTGCGCCGGGCGAACCCTGTGCTGAGGAGCCAGGAGAAGAACAAGATGGCGGCGCCGGCGATGGCGCCCATCCATGCGCGGGTGTTGGCACCAGCCAGTACCTGACGCAGAGGTTCGGCCATCACAATTTCGAGTTTTGCCCCTGGTCCCGTGGAGACATCTGCGACCGTCAGCAGATGTCGTTCCCCTTGGGGGTCGCGGCAGATCTTCATGGTGCCAGAGAGGGGCAGACCGCCTTTGCAAGACGGTAACGGCGCCAATGCGGGATCCGCCAGGATGATCTGCTGGCCGCGTAACAGCCAGAAGCGTTCCCTCTGCCGAGTTTGTACAGACTTGATCTGTGCTATGAGCCAACTGACGCGCAGCCCCGTATTGACGGTTCCCATAATGTGTTCTGCGGCGTCGCGCAGCGGATAGGAGAGCGGGATGATCCACTGACTGCTTAGCGGACCCTTGCGCACCGTCCCAATCCCAAAGTGTCCTTGCAAGGCGTCGCGAATATTGGGCGTGAGCCCAACCGTCATCGACTGCGGACCGGTAGAAGCGCAATCCACGATGCCGCGCCGGTCGCTACGCGCCAACAGGGTGTAACGAAAGACAAAAGGCGCGGTCATCCGTGCGAGGTAATCGCTACAGACGGCGGGGCTTCCATCGCGCACTTTGGGCTCCAGCGCGAGGCCCTTGAGAAAGGCCTGTGCAGCACGGAAACCGGCCTGTAGACGTTCACCCGCCATTTTGCCGTTGTGCAACTGTTTTTGGGTCGCGTCCGTGTAGGCCTGCTGGTAATGGGTATAAATATCCCAGCCCAGCAGCAGGGCAACCGGGAGAAAACCCAGGAAGGCAATCCGGCCCATTTTTGCGGCAAGGCTATGCTGGCTACACAATGGCCACCTCAACCCAAGATTCATGAGCCCCCAACATCCAGGTGACCTCTACAAGCCGAACTGCCGCTGCAAGATCGTCTCGGTCGCATCATGCAGCACCTAGAACGGGATTTCTGCATCCCACCAGCTCCCATTCATTGACCTCAAATTCGCTGCGTGGTGGCATAATGCGCCTTTTGAAAGCGATCTAGAAATTCGAATGAATGCCCGTGGCATGACCATCGCCCTGACCGAGCCACCCCCACAGTACCTTGCCTTGCAGGTATATAGCTTATCTTTTGATCATATAGTTGTTTTTGGCGAATTGGCAGCCCCCCGCAGTAAAAAACTCCCATTATTCGGTAGGGACA
>NZ_JBYCKR010000132.1:0-5022 GCF_057473505.1 Acidithiobacillus sp. TH-A35
AATGACCGGTGCAGCGGCTTCCAGACAGGCCTGGGTGTACGTGGGATGATTGGGCTCCGGCATCGCTGGCGGCAGGTAAAGCAGGGATTGCCGCGCATAATCAAAAGGTGATGCGGCTGTAAAAGTGCTGGCTGCCGTCAAACCCAGAGCACGCTCGGTGCTGGCGAAACTATCGCCTACCCGCAAGGTCGCACTGGTGAGAACCACGCTTTCCACCGGCTCCAGCAGATGCCGCTGCAACGGCGCTGACACATCCAGCGGGGTGGCATGGAGCTGCACCGTACGTGCTTTCTTTTCTTGCCAGTACACCATATTCGGGGTGTTTTGCGCGGTAAAAAAATCCACCGTCGCCAGCAACGCTACCCCACGCGCCGCACATTGCTCCAGGCCCTTGCCACGTGCTGCAGCCGCAGTCAGGGCCTGGGCCAGCTCAGCCACGGACTGACGCAAACGGGCAAAAGCAGAGCTTTGCGCGCTATCCGGGTTCAAGGTCCAGGACCCGCGCTCCTCACCCGGACCCAAAGCCGTCCGCCACGCCGTCGTCTGCGTTTCTACCTGTGCTGCCGCTGCCAGCAGCCGCTCATCGTCCCCTGCTTCAGTCAGGGTTTCGGCCCGGCTGTCCCGTCCCCAGTCCCAGAGCTGATGGCTGCTCAGGTGCTGGCCGAAGTAGCGCCCGGCCAAATCCAGCACCTGATGGGCCTCATCCAGCACCATGGCCTCGACCTGCGGCAACAAGTCCCCCATGCCGTTGGCCTTTAGTGCCAAATCAGAAAAAAGCAGATGGTGATTCACCACCAGAATCTCCGCTTCCTGCGCCTGGCGCCGCGCCTCAATAACGTGACAGCGCCCGTACTCCGGACAATCACTACCCAAACAGTTGTCCCGAGTCGAGGTGACCAGAGGCCAGACCGGCGAATCCTCAGGCACCGAAGTCAGTTCACCGACATCCCCCTCCCGCGTCCGTCCGGCCCAGTCCGCCACTCGTGCCAGGGGTGCGGCCAAAGCGGGCGCCACACCCTCAGCGCTGAAGCGTTGCAGACGATGCCGGCAGAGATAATTAGCGCGCCCCTTGAGGCGGCTCACCCGCAACAGTTTTCCGGTGGCTCGCAACAGCAGCGGGATATCTTTTTCCAGGATCTGATCCTGCAGGGCCTTGCTGCCGGTAGAAACCAGCACTTTGCGCCCGGAAAGCATGGCCGGCAGAAGATAAGCGAAAGTTTTGCCGGTACCCGTCCCCGCTTCAATCAAGGCGACACCGCCGTCGCGCAGAGTATGGGCCACCTGCGCGGCCATGGCCTGTTGCTGCTCCCGCGCCCGGAACTGCGGTAGCACTTGGGCCAGCGCCCCGGCTTGCCCCAACAGCACGGACCAGTCCTCCCCGATCACTCCCGACACCCCATTTCTGCTCCCGTTTTATCGCCAGTCCTGCTATTTTTACACAAATTCGTGGTGAAGAGGGCATTCATGTATAAACGGCGCGCACGCATCCTGTTCTGGCATCCGACTGATCCGGCAAAGGCCCGCTATGCCGCCACGTTGGCTGAAGCCTTGGGTGCAGACTGGCTGGAAGCGAGGACGGTCGAAACCGACCATGTCTGGCCCGATCTCTTCATCGCCCTCGACTGCCATGCCACGCCAGACATCCCCCGCGCGGTACATACCCAATGCAAATACTGGCCCCTGGCCCAGGATGCTTGGGAGGACGCCGTGCGCGCGCGCATCCTCGGTGTCATTGGGGGCTTTCGCCTGCTCGCCCGCATGGATCAAAGCGGGGCACCCGGCGCTGCAACCGCGTCCTTTGACAAAACCTCCGCGCTGAACTAAACCCTCAGAATCTGATCATAACGTATGCGCTATAAAAATCCATTGATAGATATACGCAACAATTCCATAGACAGGGAACTGTCTCATGATCTCACTAAAAAGGAGAGCACTATGGAAGTCATCCATAAAGACGACCAAAGTATCACCATCCGCTTCGACAAAAAGGATCTTGCTAAAATAGTCGAACCCATTATCAAGAATGCCGAGGTCTTTGCTAAAGACACCCTGGATATCGCCTATCTGTTGGCCAAGCAGGATTACCGAACAGAGGATCATTTCAAACAACCGCCCCATATTTTTGACTAAAGGAAGTCACCCATGCAAATTCGCGAAGAGCAAGAGCAGAGCGTAGAAGTCATTCTGACCGCCTATGAGGCGGCACAAATCGCCAGCAATATCTTGGCGAACCCAAAAACGGCCGGTCCAGGGGCCGTTGCACTGGCCGAACTGCTCCAGAAGGAGGGCTTCACGGCTGCCCAGACTCAGGCGCCCGATCGTTATGAGTGGAAAACGCCGGATGATATGGAGCAGAACGCCTAAGCGCTCATATACGTCGCCCCCGTCTGCGCCAACAGCCTTGCGCCTTGCAGGCCATAAAAAACCCGCGGGCTGGTTCAGAGCGCGGGTTTTTTATGGCCAATGGGCAGGTATTTACTTCGTCATCAGGAAGCGCTGGACACCGGCAGGCTACGCGCCCCGTCAAAATGCGCTGCCCAATAAGGATCATTTAAGCTCGCTACCTGAACACCCGTGCTGGGCGTCTGGGCACTGACAAAGTGCTGATGACCAATGTAGATCCCTACATGGGAATAAGGCCGATGCATAGTGTCAAAAAACACCAGATCACCAGGCCTCAGATTGGCCCGGGAAACCTTCCGTAACTCGGCTGCCTGGGCATAAGAGGTGCGTGGCACATGAATATCAAACTTCGCCAATATATATTTGACAAAGCCACTACAGTCGAAGCCGGAGGCCGGGCTCATACCACCCCAGCGATAGGGGGCCCCGATAAAATTGAGCGCAGAAACCGCCAAGGAACGGGGTGAGAGCCAGGAGCCAGCGTCAGAATGGCCATCCGATGCCACAGACTGACCTTCTTGGGCGATGTCATCCGCCAGTTGGGCAGCAGCTTGCGGCCCGACAGTGGCATTTCCACTGGCTTCCAACGCCTGCAAAGGGTGACGCGTCCAGTGATAGGCCTGGCTGGCCAACATCTCCAGCGCGAGTCGCAAATGCGACCGCTCCGAGACTGAGGTCACGGCCATTGCGTCGACCGAAGCCGCCACCGGTTTTTCGGGAAGAACGGCTGGCGTGTCATCCGTCGCCATCCCGGCTTTGACCAGCGCCAGCGACTGATCGACAAAAATGGGGCTCGTTACCTTTTCCGCATCGGCCGCAGGAAAGGATTGCATTTTAAAGTCGTAAGTCGAAACGCGCTGTGGCGCCGCACCTACCCCAGCAAATTCAACCGGCGCGAGATGCATCAACTGCAAAGCCGTCGGCGCCAACGCCATATAATCGTTTTTTAGAGCACGCAATACTGTCCTGTGGGCAGTTCGGAAAGCTACCCTTTTCGCCTGTCTGACAGGCACTAACCCATTGTCACGTGTGAACTGTATTTGGACTGTTTTCGAGTTTTTCGAAGTGCTCTTATAATGGAGCCGTGCGTGGCTGTGGCGACTGACCCGATGCAAAGCCTTGTGGCCTGCCGCATGCGGCGCCGCCTGACACACACTAATTCCACCTAAAAACGTCAATGCCGCCATGGCAACCTGCCAGCGATGTTTATTCCGCATTCTTTATCTCCCGAACTAACTGGGAATCGCCGCTGCGTAATCTGCCGATTGGCTGATTATGCAGAGACATTGCCATTTCTCATCAAGAAGAGAAACTTCGAGGCTGCCCCTACCCACAATAAAAAAGCCGAACAAGTTCGGCTCGATGTGCATACTGCGTTGTGGACGTGGGCGCACGGCGACGACCCGAGCGCAGGACGAGCGGACGCCCGTGCGATAACTCTCTCCGAATCAAGTCGAATATTAGCCATTAGTAAAATCGATGTTCCATAGTCCATGTTTGGGACTATAGGTCGTATCCATGCCCGCGGCAAGACCCAATCGCTAGTTATGACGCGCTATGGCGCTCCCCTATGAACAATGGCCCGACCATTGCCATCAACATGATTGGGTCATCCATACGCACTTCGACATCAGAGATTATTGACAGGCAGCGCTCTTTATATGAAATTGATAATCGTTCTTATTATCATAACAAGGAGCGCGCACCATGTCCCAACTTTTCCGCCCCACCGCTGCTGTGCTTGTCATCTGCGCTGGCACTTTCGGGCCCTTTTCTGATATCTGGGCAGCGGAGGATCCAGCGGCAGGGGGAAGCGGCCCCGTCCCCTATGTACCAGGCCTTTCTCCCAAATATTTGCCGGCTTACCACCATTTGACCGATGGCATCTCCTGGGCTGGACATGCCGACAGTGAACTCTTTTCCAACCTTGCGGGCGGCATTCGCCGGGGCAGGGAGGGCAACATTGCCGGCCAGTTTGGCGTTGAGTATAACACTGAGAAGGCAGGCCTCTGGAAGGGGGGCAAATTTAGCCTTTCCCTCATGGGCATTTATAGCAGCGGGGCCCAGCAAAATTATAGCGGCGACATCCAGACGGCCAGTAATATCTGGGCACCCGACGCAGTCCGTTTTTACGATGCCGCCTTCCGCCAACACTGGACAGACTGGATCAACACCCGTGTCGGTTATATGGACGTAAATTATTACTTTGACGTCACTGCCAACGCCTTGCAGCTCATCAACAGCTCCTTTGGCATGACGCCGACCATGACCGTCAACGTCCCTGGTACCGCCACCTATCCTTACTCAGGTCTGGGGTTTCTGGTGGGCACCCACAGCGAGCACCTGAGTAGCAAGGTTGCACTATTTCAGGGCGACCCTCAGCACCAGACCTCCGCCTTTGAACGCGGCTACATGGCCTTGTGGGAAGGCGGCCTGCACTGGGGCAAGGAGGAGGAAGACGATCTTGAGGACAGCAGCGACAATTATGGTCAGTACATCCTCAAAGCAGGTGCCTGGCACTACCAGCCGTCCTACCCGGATCGCTATGGGCTGTCCCCCACGACCTCGGGCGTTTATGCCGTCGCCGAAGGGAACTGGAGCCTGCCCGGAGAACGTCGG
>NZ_JBYCKR010000133.1:0-3682 GCF_057473505.1 Acidithiobacillus sp. TH-A35
TCAGCGCGTTGGCGAGGTCGCCGTCATTCGTCAGCAGTAACAAGCCTTCGGTGTTGTAGTCGAGACGCCCGACCGCAATCCAGCGGCTACCGCGCAGTCGCGGCAAGCGATCAAAAACCGTGGGCCGGCCCTCGGGGTCGCTGCGGGTAGTGAGTTCCCCCGCCGGCTTGTGATAGCGCAGCACGCGCAGGCGCGGACGCACCCAGGAGGGAATCCGCAATGCCTCCCCGTCAACAGTAATTTTGTCCTGTGCCGTCACCCGATCCCCCAGTTTGGCGGGCTGGCCATTCACCATCACGCGCCCTGCCGCGATCCACGCCTCCATCAGGCGGCGGGATCCCAGGCCAAAACGAGCAAGTACCTTCTGCAATTTTTCGTCCATGTTTCTCCAAAACCTACACAAGCTGCGGCAAATACTTTCCGGATCATATCCCGTCCACGCTTCCGCACCTACAAAAAAAACAACCCCCGCACAAGGCGGGGGTATTTTCACTGATCAACAGAACGATCAGGATACCTTACGATGGGTCTCGTCTTCCTTGAGACGGGTGATACCCATCATCTTAAACAGCACCTTCTCATAAAAAGGCTCGGAGACGCCCATCTTCATCTTGCGGATGAAGTACTTCTCAAAGGCCACCTTGGCCAGATGTACCCAGCGGCCATAGGCAAAGATGTCGACCTTACGGGGTCGCAACTGGGGCAAGGCAATAAACGCTGCACCGCGATCACCCATGTCGGCAAAACACACCGCATTCCAGGTGCCCATGGTCTGCTCACCCTTACGGCCTTCCAAATCCGCCTTGATATTGTGTACCGCCGCCGACACCATGGACTCGATCATATAACCGGTCTTGGGCGCGCCGGTCGGCACCGGGGTCACCTCCACCGGCGGAATCGCGATAGCGATACCCGCCGCAAAGATGTTCGCATACTTCTTGCTGCGCTGATGTTCGTCCACCAGGACAAAACCGCCGGGATTGCACAACCCCTCGACACCTGCCACGGCAGGCACGCCCTTGAAGGCCGGGATCATCATGCCGAACTTGACTGGCAGAACCATTTCTTTGACGGTTTCACCCTTCTCATCCACTTGGGTCACATACATCTTGTTGTCTTCGACCTTGGTGACCTTACAATTGGTGTAGGCCTCAATACCCTCTTCCTTGAGCCCCTTGGTCAGGATACCCGTAGAATCACCCACGCCCTGAATGCCCAGGTGACCAATGTAAGGCTCACTCGTGATAAAGGTGAAGGATGGAATCTTGTCGCGCATGCCCCGCTTTTTGAGGTCTGAGGCAACAATCATGGCATATTCATAAGCGGGACCAAAGCAACTGGCGCCCGCCATAGCGCCCATAACGATAGGGCCTGGCTCGCGTAACAACGCCTGATATTCAGCATAGGCCTTCTCTGCATGATCCACCGTACAAATGGACTGCACCGGACCTTCATGCGGGTTAGAACCTGGCACATTCTCAAAAGCCAGCTTCGGACCGGTAGTAATCAACAGATAGTCGTAATGAACCTTGCTACCATCGGCGAGGGTAATATCCTGCGCTTCGGCATCAATATGTTCGGCGGACTGCGGAATGAAATGTATCCCTTTGCGTTCCACATATGGTCTGATCGGAAAGGCGATGTCGTCGCGCTCTTTCCAGCCTACGCCCACCCACGGGTTGGACGGTACGAACTGGAAGTAATCATTGGCGCTGATCAGCGTCACCTCATGCCCGGAACCCAGGGCTTCTTTCATTTCGTAGGCGGCCGGCATTCCGCCTGTGCCCGCACCCAAAATTACGACATGTGCCATCGCTCGCTCCTCACGTAACTTACTGCGCCAGATTCTAGGTAAGCTACAGTACCTGTCTCCGCTTACCGAGCCTAATTTCAAATTCTGCTTTAGATATTATAGTACACCCCAAATTCGTCAACTCAGATTATTATAACTTTCCCAATATCTTTTTTATCATGTTTCGTTCTGATGGGCTTTTCACATTCCCCAAGTCTCTCCGCCGCCATGAGCTTTGGCAATGCTTCCAACGAAGACAGCGAAAAATGCGCCAGGAAACCTGGTGTTGTCACCCAAAGTGCAGGTCGCCCCGGCGTATCCCGGTGCCCGGCGACCGTTATCCAGCCGCGCTCCTGAAGCTGCTGCATGATCTGCGCACTCACTGCAACCCCTCGCCAGTGCTCGATTTCCGGACGCGTTATCGGCTGCTGATAGGCGATCACGGCCAAGGTCTCCAGCATCGCCTTCGATAAAGGTCGTGGTGCCTCCACGTGAAGGCGCGCCAGGAGGGCATTATGACGGGGATGAATCTGCAAACGATAGCCACCGGCGACAGAGACCAGTTGCAGAGGTCCTTCGCCAATGGCTAACAGCATCTCCAGCGCCGCCTCCCATCCTGCGCAGTCGGGATCGTCGTCGAGGAGGGCCGCCAAGTGCTCGCGGGAGAGCGGCTCAGCGCTGGACAGAAACAATGCCAGGAGCGCTTCACGCATCAGGCACCACCAAGCCCATCGACACCAGCCACCGCAACCCGCCAGACCCCCTCTTCGCCTTCGACCAAAGCCAGTGCCTCTTGCCGGAGTAATTCCAATATGGCTAATAGTGACACTGCCAGAGCCAGGCGATCTGCCATAGGCGGCAAGAGCTCGTTAAGAAACCAGGGGCGCGGTTCTCGGCGGCAATACAGTAGTAGCTCCACCATCCGTTGCCGTAATCCCATACGCGGATTCGTCAGGGTATGGGCGGGAGGTGGCTTGCGCGCGGGGCGCAGAAGCAACGCCTGCCAAGCGTTTACGATATCGGTGAGGGCTACCAGCGGTGGTGCCAAAGGCAGATCGGGATGTGGCGCGGGGTAAATCGTCCAGAAATCCCGTCCAGCCTGAGGCAAAGTGTGGAGCGCCTCCGCTTGACTCTGCACCGTAGCCAGAGCCTCCAGGCGGCGCGCCAGTTCCAGACGGGGATCGAAGTCTTCATCCTCCGCTGCGGGCGGCACGGGCAGCAACATGCGTGCCTTGATCTCCGCCAGCCAGGCCGCCATCAGCAGATATTCCGCCGCCAGTTCCAGATTGCGGCGACGCGCTTCGCGCAGGTAGTGCAGATACTGCCGGGTCACTTCGGCCACCGGAATATCGCGGATATCCATGCGGTTACGGCGGATCAGCCAGAGCAGCAATTCCAGCGGACCGGAAAAGCTTTCCAGCAACACTTCCAAGGCATCCGGCGGAATGAAGAGGCCGTCAGGCAGACCTTCCAGCGGTTGCCCATGAACCTGCATAGGCGCCGCCGACGGGCGGGATTCAGAGATGGCGCTGCTCATGCGCCAGACCCATGGCTGCGCGCACCCGCTCCAGCGTCTGATCGGCGCGTTGGCGGGCACGCTGGGCGCCCGCATGGGCAATTTCCTGTAGTTGCTCCGGCCGTGCCGCCCAGTACTCCGCCCGCTCACGGATCGGCGCCTGTTCAGCGAGCACCGCTTCAATTACCGGTTGTTTACAATCCAGACAGCCGATACCTGCCGTTGTACAGCCGCTGCGGACCCATGCCTGCGTCTCTGGGCCGGAATAAACCTGATGCAGGGCCCAGACCGGGCATTTTTCGGGCGTACCAGGGTCCGTGCGTGCCACCCGGGCTGGGTCGGTGGGCATGGTACGGATTTTCTTCTGCACCACT
>NZ_JBYCKR010000134.1:0-17989 GCF_057473505.1 Acidithiobacillus sp. TH-A35
GTGCTGCACATGGACCGATAGTAGACATAGTCTAAAACAAAATCAAGTATTAGATAGGAACTGTCGGTGTGGGCATCTCAGGCGTTGCCCCAGCCGAGATAGGTAGATGCTGTGTCGAGACCACCATAGCGAATTTGAAAATCCGCCTGAGCGCGGACGACCGCTTTAGCATGATAGGCAATACCAACGCCCGCTTTGCGGATCATGGGCAGGTCATTGGCGCCATCGCCAATAGCGATGCAATGGCTGGCATCGGTGCCCAGACTGATGGCCAGCAGGTCGAGGAGGTCGGCTTTGGCGGCGGCATCGACGATGTCTCCGAGCACCTGGCCAGTGATTTGCCCGTCGATGATCTCCAGGGTATTGGCGAAGGCGTAGTCGAGGTCCAGCGCTTCTTGCAGGTGGCGGGTAAACTGGGTGAAGCCGCCGGACACGACACCGACCTCCACTCCTTGCGCCTTGGCCGCTGCCACCAGTTCGCGGGCACCGGGACTGAGCCGCAAGCGCTCACGGATGATGGTGTCGATGGTGCTCTCTGGTGTACCGGCCAGCAGACGTACCCGCTCGCGCAGGGAGGTTTGAAAATCCAGTTCGCCTGCCATGGAGCGTTCGGTGATGGCGGCGACCTGGCGCCTGAGACCAAGATGCTCGGCCATTTCATCAATGCATTCAATGCCGATTAAGGTCGAGTCCATATCGGCCAGCAATAATCGGAAATGACCCTTGCCCCAGAGCGGAGTCACGGCAATATCCAGAAAGATGCCTTCCAGGGCTTCAATGAGACGGTGGTTGCTGGCGCCCAAGGGGCCGCTGGGACCGTGCAGGACGAGGGCCAGATCGTCTCCCTGGCAATGGAGCACGCGACCCGGCATAAAGCTTTGCAGATGCAGGGTGGTCAGTGCCCGGCGTAGTGCCTCGGGCTGTGCCGCACCATGCAGCACCAGACGTACAGCACTGCTGGCGCTGCTCATGGGAGCCCAGATCACTTCTCGCTCCTGATGCAGGGCCTGGCGCGAGAGTTCGTCGAGGAATGGGGCGATTTCGCCGACGGTGACCGGCAAATCCCAGCTTTGCAGCCAGCATCCCCAAACTTCCTGGTGGCTTTCCACATCCGCCACCAGTTGGCCCATACTGGCCGGCAGCCTCATGGGGCCGCGTGGGGCGGGACTGAGAATGGCGAGGCGCGTGCTGCTCATGGCTAAATCCTTAGTTGGTCAATGAGTTGCAATAATTCCTGACAGCGTGCTTCGCCATCGGGTAGATCGCGGCGAATGCGCAGGCGGTGCTCGCCGTCCAGTTGGTAGATACTGTGGGGCTGCTGGATGAGCTGGATGATTTTTTCAGGGGCCACCTGATTTTCGGAGGCAAATTGCAGGCGGGCGCCAGCGGGACCGGCGTCGATTTGCTCGATGCCGATCTGGATGGCACTCAGACGCAACCGGGTCTGGCAGAGCAGGGTGCGGGTCGGCGCAGGAATGGGCCCGAAGCGGTCGATCATCTCCACCATGATCTCACCGATAGCGGCATCGCTGCGCACGTCACTGAGGCGTTTATAAAGTTGCAGGCGCAAGTGCACGTCGGGCAGGTAGTCATCAGGTATCAGCACAGGCGTGTTGAGATGGATTTCCGGGCCACTGGTACGCTGTTCTTCCAGGCTGCGGGGATCACGTCCGGCACGAATGGCCTCCACCGCATCGTTCAGCCATTCCATGAAGAGGGTGAAACCGACTTCATCCATATGCCCGCTCTGTTCTTCGCCGAGCAGTTCTCCCGCCCCACGGATTTCCAGATCGTGGCTGGCCAAGGCAAAGCCAACGCCCAGATCTTCCAGAGATTGGATGGCATCGAGGCGGCGCCGGGCATCGTCGCTCATGGCGCGGGGATCCGGGGTGAAGAGGTAGGCGTAGGCGCGTTGATGGGAACGACCGACCCGGCCACGCAATTGATGGAGCTGGGCCAGACCGAATTTGTCGGCACGGTTGATGAGGATGGTATTGGCGTGGGGATTGTCGATACCTGACTCGATAATAGTGGTGCTGAGGAGGATATCGAAGCGCTGATGGTAAAAATCCAGCATCACTGCTTCCAGTTCGCCCTCGGGCATCTGGCCATGGGCCACGCGCAGGCGCGCTTCCGGTAACAGGCGACGCAGAGTGGTGGCCATGCGCTCAATGTCGCGCACCTCATTATGCAGAAAATACACCTGACCGCCGCGATGCAGCTCGCGCTGGCAGGCTTCGATTACCGTCGCATCATCCCAGATCTGCACAAAGGTGCGTACCGGCTGGCGGCGCTGGGGGGGGGTGGCGATGATGGATAAGTCACGCAGGCCGGCCAGCGAGAGATTCAGGGTGCGCGGGATAGGGGTGGCAGTCAGCGTGAGAATATCCACCTCGGCACGCAGTGCCTTGATTCGCTCTTTCTGGCGTACGCCGAAGCGATGCTCCTCATCCAGAATCAGCAGACCCAGGTCGTGGAAGGTGACATCCTTTTGCAGCAGGCGATGGGTGCCGATGAGGATATCCACCTCCCCGGCGGCCACGGCGGCGAGCACTTGCTTGTGCATTTTGGCATTTTGGAAACGGGAGAGCACTTCCACCCGCAGGGGCAGTCCGGCGCAGCGGTCCCGGAAATTCTCGTAATGCTGTTGGGCGAGCAGGGTGGTGGGTACCAGCACCGCCACCTGCGCACCACTGTGCGCCGCCAGAAAGGCCGCGCGGAGTGCCACCTCCGTTTTGCCGAAGCCCACATCGCCGCAGACCAGGCGGTCCATGGGGTGGGGGCTGGTCATGTCGGCAATGACGGCGTCGATGGCTTGCTGCTGATCCGGGGTTTCCTCAAAGGGGAAGCGGGACACGAATTCCCAGTAGGCGTCATCGGGTGCGGCAAAAGCCCGGCCGGTGCGCGCCGCGCGGCGCGCATAGATATCCAGCAGTTCGCTGGCAGCGTCAATGGCCTTTTGTCGCGCCTTGGCCTTGGCTTTTTCCCAGTGATTGCTGCCCAGGCGGGAAAGCACTGGCTCCGTCGCACCGTTACCGACATAGCGCGCAATGCGATCCAGATGATCCGCTGGGACATAGACGAGATCGCCGTTGGCGTACTCCAGGACCACGTATTCATTGATGTCGCCTTGCGCGGCAAAGGGCGTGGCCATGCCCTGAAAACGGCCGATGCCGTATTCCTCATGGGTAACGGCGTCACCCGGCTGTAAATCGCCGAGATCGCGAACCAAGCCTTCAATGCTGCGCTGCCGGGCGTTGGCGCTGCGCCGCTGGGCAAAGACGCGATCACCAAAAATTTGCGCCTCGGAGACCAGCGCCAGTCTGACCAGGCCATTTTCCTTGATGAGCAGGCCGCGTTCCAGGGGCGCCACGGTGATGGCGATCCGTTCCGTACCAGCCAAAAACTCCGGCCAGTCCTGAACCCGGGTGGGGAGCAGTCCGCTCTTGCCAAGCCGTTCTGACAGGGCTTCCTGGCGGCCCGGCGATTCAGCGGCGAGGATGACCCGGCCCGCTGTCGGCAGGTGGCGCAGAAAGGTATCGAGTGAGGCCAGTGGCGATTCCGGGCTGCCATGGAGACCGGGGAGGGGTGCAGTCGGCAGATGCTCCGCGTCGCCTTCCTGTTGCCCGTATACCAGCGCCCGACCGCGCAGGACATCCTCCCATTCACTGGGGGATAGGAGCAGTTCGTCGGGTGGCAGTATGGGATATGCCGTATCATGAGCCCGTTCCTCGTAGCGCTCCCGCCAGTCCTGGCGAATGTGCCGGGCGGATGCCTCCAGGCCGGGGGGCAGAAAGACGATACCGTCTTTGGGAAAGTGCATCAGCAGATGACTGCTCTCGGGAAAGAAGAGCGGGAGATAATGCTCGGCGCCTTGGGGTACTTGTCCGCGACTGGCCGCCCGGTATATCTCGGCACGTTGTGGATCACCGCTGAAGCGGGCGCGGAACTGGCTGCGAAATTCCTGCAGCGCGGCAGCGTCCACCGGCACCTCTCGCGCCGGGAGCAGAGAGACCCGCTCGACCTTTTGCTGGGTACGCTGGGTTTCCGGGTCGAAGGCGCGGATGCTCTCCACTACTCTATCGAAGAGTTCAATGCGGTAGGGCAGGGGGCTGCCACTGGGAAAGAGATCAATGATCCCGCCGCGCCAGGCCAATTCGCCGGCCTCCGAAACCTCACTGACATTGTGATAGCCGGCGTCGATCAGACGCTGACGGAAACCCTCTGGGCTGAGGTGGTCGCCCACGGCGAGGACAAAAGCGTGCTGGTCGAGAAAACTGCGTGGTGGCAGGCGTTGCAGGACGGCGGATAGCGGGGCGAGACAAACACCACGCCATTCCGGCAGAGTAGCGAGGGTAGCCAGCCGGGTGGCCGTGGCATCTGCCGGCGGCGCCAGGCGATCATAGGGAAGGATTTCGCGGTCCGGGAAAATCAGCGGCGATGGTAAGTCCGGTGCGAAAAAACGCCACTCGCGCTGCCATTCCTCCACGTCGCGGGCGTTCGGCAGCAGAATCAGCAGCGGGCGCTGCCACTGCCGCGCCATCTGCGCCGCCAGCCAGCTATCCGCAGCACCGTAAATTTGACTAAATGCGCGTGCCGCCCCGGTGCGCGGTGGGGTGCCGAGAGAAAGACTTCGATCCAAGAATGTCTGATCTTATGTGGGGACTCTGAAGTGTCCTAGTGTAAAGGGGGGCTGTGGAAACTGCAAAACGGGGTGCTGCTTTGTTGCGTCCTCGCGAAAGACTGCGGATACTTCGGGTTTACAGTTTTGGTGCATAAAGTCGGGAGGTTCACATGGAGCGCGTCTGGGTGGTGATCCCAGCGGGAGGGCGGGGACAGCGGTTTGGAGCGGCGCAGGCCAAGCAGTACGTCCTGCTGCGCGGTCGTCCGGTCATTGCCCATACCCTGGCGGCCTTCCTTCGGGAACCGCGCGTTGCCGGCATTCAGTTGGTTCTGCCGGGCGAGGATATTGCGGCAGGAGCCTGGCGGGAGTTACTGGGACCCATGCAGGAGCCGTTCCTGTCCCCTGTCGCTGGTGGTGCTCTGCGTGCGGATTCGGTGCGCCTCGGTCTGGAGGCGCTGCTGCGGCAGGGGGCAGGGGTGTCCGATTGGGTGCTGGTGCATGACGCCGCCCGGCCCTGCCTGCGTCGCGAAGACCTGTTACTCCTGCTCGATAGCCTGGCACATTCGCCCCAGGGTGCTCTTCTCGCCGTACCGGTTACCGATACGCTGAAGCGCGCTGAGAATGCCCATTCCTTGGGCACTGTAGATCGTGAGGGGTTGTGGCGTGCTCTCACACCCCAGGCCTTTCCCCTCGGTGCCCTGCTGACTGCTTTGGAAGCAGCGCGCGGACAGAATCTGCAGATCACCGATGAGGCCTCGGCGATGGAATGGCAGGGCTGGCGCCCCCGTTTGATTCATGGGCATGGTGACAATATCAAGGTCACCCTGCAGGATGATCTCGTGCTGGCAGCCGCCGTTCTTGCAGCGCGTGATAAGGAAGAATAACCCCATGCAACTGCGTATTGGTCACGGCTTTGACGTACATGCGTTGGTGACGGGTAGACCCCTTATTCTCGGCGGTGTGACGGTCCCTTACAAATTCGGCCTTGCCGGCCACTCCGATGCTGACGTGCTCCTTCACGCCATCTGCGATGCACTGCTGGGGGCGGCTGCCCTGGGCGACATCGGTCGCCATTTCCCCGACACCGACGTCCGTTTCGCGGGCGCAGATTCCCGGATCCTGCTCCGGCATTGTCACCAGTTGGTTCGGGAGAAAGGTTTTTCGGTAGGCAATGTGGACGCGACCATCGTCTGTCAGCGTCCCAAATTGGCAGCTCATATCCCGCAGATGCGTGCCCATATTGCCGCTGACCTCGCCGTGGAGCTCGATGCGGTCAACGTCAAAGCGACCACTACCGAGCAATTGGGTTATACCGGTCGGGGTGAGGGCATTGCCGCCCACGCCGTCGTTCTGATTCAGAATGTCTGAAAGTCCGCCGCGCATCTATCCCGCAGAGGGCGGCCTGCTCGGCGCCGAATTGCGGCAGGCTCCAGAAGACTTTCAGGTCACGGAACTGCTGCCCTTTACGGCATCGGGGGTGGGCGCCCATCACTGGCTGGGGGTAGAGAAGCGCGGCCTCAATACTCAGGATGTGGCCAATCGCCTGGCGCGCTGCGCGGGGGTGGCGGTCCGCGATGTAGGCTTTGCCGGTCTCAAGGATCGCCATGCCGTTACCCGGCAGAGTTTTACGGTGCCGGCCACGCCGGGGCCCGATCCGGACTGGGCCAGTCTGGAAGACGACAGCCTGCACTTTCAGCAGATAAGCCGCCATGACCGTAAATTGCGTCGGGGTGTGCTACGTGGCAATCACTTCCAGCTCATTTTGCGCGCCACCACGGGAGAGCACAGTCTCTGGGACACCCGTCTGCAAGGTCTCGCGCAAAGTGGGTTCCCCAACTATTTTGGCGCCCAGCGCTTCGGGCATCGTAATTTGCAGGAGGCCGCGCGACTGCTATCCGGGCAGCCGATGCGGGTAGACCGCCATCGGCGCGGCCTACTCTGGTCCGCTGCCCGCTCCGCCCTGTTCAATCTGGTCCTCGCTGAGCGGGTGCGGCAAGCCAACTGGACGGAGATTCTGCCGGGTGAAGTCGTGCAGCTGGCGGGCTCGCACAGCATTTTTCTGGCGGAAGACGATGATCTGACGGATCTGCAGGTGCGCGCCGCTGACTGGGACCTGCATCCTACCGGCCCTCTGCCAGGTCGTGGTGGGCTGGCGCCAGCCACTGTCGCCGCTGTACTAGAGGCATCGGCCCTGAGTGCCGGACCCATCATCGCTGGTGCAGCAGACGATGGCCTGCACTGGGCACAACGCCTTGCGGAACAGGGACTGGATGCCGCCCGGCGTTCTTTGCGCGTGCGTCCCGAGAATCTGACCAGCCACTGGCAGGATACACAGACCCTTGTCTTGCGTTTTTTCCTCCCCGCCGGAGTCTTCGCCACGAGCTGTGTGGAGGGTCTTTTCGGGCAGGAAATGGCCGATGCACCGAGGCTTGACCTTTGTGTTGACTAGATGCCCTACAATGGACACCATACTCAAAGGGTATACGCATGCTTAAAAGCACTATAAGAGGAAGGAGATCCTATGGAAACCCCAGTGACTATTGGTCGTTTGGCGCGTGAAGCAGGGCTTGCCGCAGAAACCTTGCGCTACTATGAGCGGATCGGACTCATTCAGCCGGTGCAGCGGACCCAATCCAACTATCGTCTGTATGACGGCGAAGCGGAATCTCGTCTGCGTTTTATCCGGCGTGCCCAGAATCTCGGCTTTGCTCTGGCAGAGGTGAAAGAGTTGCTGGATATCAGCAGCAGTGCCGAGAATGATATGGGTGAGGTCAAAGCGCTCACCGAGCAAAAAATTGCCGAGATTGATTTAAAAATTGCTGACTTGCAACGGATGCGCACCGCCCTTGCACAGCGGGTTGAGTGCTGTCCCGGTCATGGCTCCGTTGCCAATTGCCCGATTCTGGCCTCTCTGGCCGACGCAGAAGGTGCCATGCCTGTTCGGGAGCGCTGGGGGCGGCGGGATAGCCAGTCATCCTATAACGTGGCGCAGCGCTGAACGTGCTTCGGTAAAACGCTTTTAACCAGTACCAGTCAGAACCAAGGAGAACGGCTCCCCATGGAACAGCTCGAATTGTCCGTACAGGGCATGACCTGCAAACATTGTGTTATGGCGGTGGAAAAGGCGCTGCAAAAGATCCCGGGTGTACAGCGGGTGTTGGTTGACCTCGACGCCGCGACAGCCCGGGTTGAAGGAGAAGGGCTGCTCCCTGGCCCGTTGATTCACGCCATTGAAGAAGAAGGCTACAGCGCCCGGTTAAAGGCCTAAGCTATAATCGGGTTGTTTATCCTCGATGAGGCCAGCCCAGCAGAACACGCAATGCACCGCTGCCGCCTTCTTCAGGGCGAGCCTGAGCAAAGGCCAGCACCTCCCGGTGACGCATCAGCCAGCCACCCACCAGTCTTTTCAGGACGGGAATACGACCAGGGGATCCCAGTCCTTTGCCATGGATGACGCAGACGCACGTCCAGTGCCATTGCCGCGCTTCCTGCAAAAATGTCGCCAGTTCAGTGCGAGCCACTTCTACGGTACAGCCGTGCAGATCGAGCCGCTCCTGAATCCGGAACCGTCCCCGGCGCAAGTCCCGTAGCAGGGCCGGAGACAGCCCGGACCGCAAATAAAGCCACTCGTCTCCGGATTCCAATACTTCATCGCCGTTCAGGCTGTGGCCGAGTGCTTCGAGAACGGCCAGCTCATCCTGGTGCCGCTGTAGCGGTAAGGGCGGTGGTGGTGCAGGACGTGGGGGAGGCGGCGGGGCTGGCAGGGGCCGGACATCGGCCACCGCCCGCAGGAAGCAATCTGCTTCCGCTGCATCGGTCACTGGTTCTTGCTTCTCCGGCTGATTTGGCCGCCGCCGCCCCATGTTTCAGTCCTCTTGCTGCTCCAGCCAACGCTCCGCATCCAGCGCCGCCATGCAACCGCTGCCCGCGCTGGTCACTGCCTGGCGATAGACATAGTCCTGTACATCGCCCGCCGCAAACACACCCTCAATACTGGTGGCTGTTGCCATGCCGTCGCGCCCGCCGCGGGTAATCAGGTAACCCCCTTCATCCGTCTTCAGTTGTCCCTTGAAGATGCCGGTATTGGGCTGATGACCGATGGCAATGAACACCCCCATCAGCGTCAGGTCCTGGGTGCTGCCGTTTTCTACATGCTTAATCCGCAAGCCGGTGACCCCGGAGTCGTCACCCAGTATTTCGTCCACAGAGTGGTCCCAGATAATGGTGACGTTCTCCTTGGCCATCAGCTTGTCCTGCAGAATTTTTTCGGCGCGGAACCGGTTACGCCGGTGGATGACCGTTACATGTCTGGCGATATTGCTGAGATAGAGCGCTTCTTCCACTGCAGTATTACCGCCACCGACCACGGCGACCGCCTGCCCGCGATAGAAAAATCCGTCGCAGGTTGCACAGGCGGAAACGCCTTTGCCGCGAAACTTATCTTCGCTGGGCAAACCCAGGTACTTGGCAGATGCCCCGGTAGCGAGAATCAGCGCATCGCAGGTATAACAATGCTGGTCCCCGCTGAGGCGAAAGGGTCGTTGGCTCAGGTCTGCGGTATGAATGTGGTCGAACAAAACCTCGGTATCAAAGCGCCGCGCCTGTTTTTCCAGTTCCTGCATGAGTTCCGGACCCATGATGCCGTTTGCAGCACCAGGCCAGTTATCCACGTCCGTGGTTGTCATCAGTTGGCCGCCGGGCTCCATGCCTTGTACCAATATCGGGCTCAGATTGGCGCGTGCCGCATAAATAGCCGCCGTATAACCACCGGGGCCGGAGCCCAGGATGAGTAAGCGGCAATGTTTTTCATCGATGACACTTTTCGGATCGCTCATGGGTACCTCGCTGCCAGAATGGAACGGTATCGGACGAGCTGCGCACACGGCGGAACCCGTCCAGACTTATGCGAATTAATGACGGAAAGTGTAACACCATTCCCGCGCTGTTGTCCCCGCCTCCCGCAGGGAGGTGATATCGGGTACTGCGAAATAAACGCCTGCATCTGATCCATTAGAAGCTGCTAACAACAGCATTTCTTTGTCTTTCTTTCCCGGCATCTCCTTGACACCCGTGCAGGGGTCGTTTAGCGTGCCGAGATGAGTTCTGCTGCCCGTAATGCGTCCCGAGGCTCCCGGCCTGCCCCTGCAAAGCCGGTTCAACTACCGCGCGCCAAACCATGGCGCCGCGAGGCGCTGCTGCTGATGCTGATCGCGGTGGCGGCCTTTATGGCGATGTCCCTGCTCAGTTTTCATCCCGCCGATCCCAGTTGGTTTAATAGTGGTAAGGGTGGCCCGGTGCATAATTGGGGCGGCGAAACTGGTGCCTATCTCGCCGATTTTCTGGTGCAGATTTTTGGCATGATCGCCTGGCTCCTCCCTGTGGAGCTGGGCGCGTGGGCCTGGCAGATGTGGCGGCGCTGGTTTCGTCAGCATCCGGGACGCTGGGCGGCGCCTCTGGGGGCTGTCGCCATCGCGCTGGGTCTGAGCAGCCTCCTCGCGCTGACTTGGCCAGCGGGCTGGTGGCCCGTTGCCGGGGCCGGCGCGGGCGGTATTCTCGGTCAGGAAATCGGTGTCCTTACGCAACCTTTCATTGGTGTGGGTGGTAGTGCGTTGCTATTTCTGGCGCTGTTTATTCTCGGTGTGTTTCTGCTCACCGGCCTGGGACCGCGCGCCATGGCAGCACATATCAGCGCCCTGCATTTCTCCTTGCCGCGACCACACTGGCGCCTGCGCTGGCCTTTGCGACGGCGTGTACCAGCCCAAGCAGTGTCGGTTACGGCGCTTGGACCGGCAGTGCAAAAGCCATCCCTGGCAGCAGCACCGAGCTTCTTCTCCACCAAAAAGCGCGGAGCAGTATCGGCTCGCGCTGCCGTTAAAAGTAGTCGACAGTTACCATTACCCGCACCCGTAGGGCCGCCGCGCGCTGATGGTCTTCCCGATCTTGCCTTGCTCGATCCGGCAGATGCGGAAGACCCCAGTTCCCAGTTGCAGCCCGAAGTGCTGGCGCAGCAGTCGCGCATGCTGGAAGAAAAGCTGGCCGACTTCGGGGTGCAGGCAACAGTGGTGGCGGCCCATCCCGGACCAGTGATTACCCGTTTTGAAATAGAGCCGGCACCGGGGGTCAAAGTCAGCCAGATCGCCGGTCTCAGTAAAGACCTTTCGCGCGTGCTGGCGGCGCGGGTGCGTGTGGTAGAAGCCATTCCCGGTAAGGCCACCATGGGCATCGAGGTGCCGAACCTCAAGCGGCGCACGGTGCGTCTCTCCGAGGTGCTTTCCAGTCATAGTTTTACCCAGAGCAAAAGCCATCTAACGCTGGCACTGGGTCAGGATATCGGCGGTCAGCCGGTGTCCGCCGATCTGGCGAAGATGCCCCATCTGCTGGTGGCCGGAACCACCGGCGCCGGCAAGTCTGTGGGCGTCAATGCCATGATTCTCAGCATTCTCTTTAAGGCGACTGCTGACGACGTCCGCCTGATTATGGTGGACCCCAAGATGTTGGAGTTGTCCATCTATGAGGGCATCCCCCATCTGCTGGCGCCGGTGGTAACGGATATGAAGGAGGCCGCGAACGCCTTGCGCTGGTGCGTGGCGGAGATGGAACGGCGCTATAAGCTCATGGCCTTTGCCGGAGTGCGCAATCTAGCCGGATATAATCAGAAAGTGCGGGAAGCGGTGGCTTCGGGACATCCCCTGCCGGGTCCGGATAAAGATATGGATGGCGAGCCCGTCGCGCTGAGTGTGCTGCCTGCTATCGTGGTGATCATTGATGAGTTCGCGGACCTGATGATGGTGGTCGGTAAACAGGTGGAAACCTTGATTACCCGCCTGGCCCAGAAAGCGCGCGCTGCCGGTCTGCACCTCATTATGGCGACCCAGCGTCCTTCGGTGGATGTCATCACCGGCCTGATCAAGGCCAACGTCCCCACCCGCATTGCCTTTCAGGTTTCATCGCGTATCGACTCGCGTACCATTCTCGATCAGATGGGGGCGGAGACCTTGCTGGGCCAGGGTGACATGCTTTATCTGCCGCCCGGCTCCGGTTATCCGTTGCGGGTGCATGGGGCCTTTGTCAGCGATGAGGAAGTTCATCGTGTAGTAGAGTCCCTGCGTCAGTTAGGCGCGCCACAGTACGACGAGCGTATTTTGCAGGGCAACGACAGTGGCGATGGTGAGGGCATGGACGGTGAAGGCGGGGAAGATGCTGATCCCCTCTATGATCAGGCGGTAGCCATCGTTACCAGCAGTCGCAAAGCGAGCATCTCTTACGTGCAGCGGCAGCTCAAGGTGGGCTATAATCGGGCCGCCCGCATGATCGAAGAGATGGAGCGGGTTGGTGTGGTCGGTCCCTTGCAAAGTAACGGGAGCAGAGAAATCTATGCAGCAGCACCGCCCGGTCGGGACTGACTATTTGCACTTTATGCGCGACCCATTACCGGCCTTACGTTTGGCTCGCTGGTTTTTGGTGCCGCTGCTGATTTTGGGCGGTATCCAGTATGCGGCCGCTGCCACGGGCCTGGCGATGTTGCAGGATTTTTTCCAGAAAACCCACACCATCACGGCCCAGTTCAGTCAGGAAGTAGCCAACCATGACGGCCAGATCGTCAAGCGTACCAGTGGCAAGCTGTGGATTTCCCGCCCCGGCAAATTCCGCTGGGACTATAGCGGCAACAACGGGCAAACCATTGTATCCAACGGTGAGAAGGTCTGGCTCTACGAACCCGCTCTGGAACAGGCCACGGTACAGCCTCTCGGCAAAGCCCTCGGATCGACCCCTGCGGCGCTGATCGCTGGCAACGATGACCTCAGCCAGCGCTTCAAGATCACTGACCTGGGTCAAAAAGACGGTCTCCACTGGCTCCTGCTCCAACCCAAAACGGGTCAGGATCAAGGCTTCACGGCTCTGCGCATGGGTTTTGATGCGCAGGGCGCACTGCGCCAGATGCGCATGGAAGATGCGTTTCAGCAACAGACTGTCCTCCGCTTTGAGCATATTAAAATCAATCACCCCATTTCGGCGCAGGAGTTTCAGTTCACTCCGCCAGCCGGTGTGGATGTTCTCTCGCAATAATTTTTTCTGGAGTACTGCATGTCGGCTTTGAAGACCCGCCTCGCCCTCGTTACCCTCGGCCTGTTAGTGGCTGCGCAATCCCATGCCGCAGGTTTTGCCGCGCCGACCTCCGTGGTGGGACTTTCGGAAGCAGGCGCCACGGTAGCCGATGGCGGACCCGTCAGCAGCTTTGCCGACAATCCTGCGGACATGGTTTTCTTCCCGGGTACTCGGGTGGGCCTGGATATTCTCGCGATGCGCCCTACTTACACAGTGGATAACAGCAATGTTACTTACGACGCCAGCAGCAATCTGCAGATTCTGCCCAATCTCTTTGTGACCCATCGTTTTAATGACCTCCCGCTGGCGGTTGGTCTCGGTATCACTTCGCCCTTCAGTATCAACAACAACTGGCCTGCCGGGACTTTTCCCACACAATCCCTGCCGCTGAAAAATGACCTGCGGATCATTGATGTGAATCCGGGTGTTGCCTATTTGCTGCTGCCCAATCTGAGCGTTGGGGTGGGTCTGGATTATTACCAGACGCTCAGTGCAACCTTTGGCCCTAACTCCGGCAATGGTGGGGGTGTCGGCGGTAACGTCGGGCTTTTCTACACCACGGAGCGCTTCAATGCGGGACTCAGTTACCGCTCGGCGGCCAACATTTCTTCAGGCGGCGGCAGTATTGACCTCCCCAGTCGCGTGCAGGCAGGTGTCCGCTATCGCTTCACCCCGCGCTTTGCCACTGAATTGGATGTGGACTGGAATGACTTGAGTAACGCCCAGTTACCCGGCTATGGCAGCCTCGGCTGGAAATCCGCCATGGCCTATCGTATCGGGCTCAGCTATCACCTGAACCAGAATCTGGAGTTCCGCGGCGGTTTGGCCCACGAAGGCAGTCCCACTAATGGCGCCAGCATAAATGCGGCAGTACCTGGCACGAGCAGTAACCTGGCCTCCTTTGGATTGGGTATTGGCGTTGGTGCTTGGCACTATGATTTGGGTGCTTCTTATGCCCTTTCCGGATCCACGACCTCCGACAATCCTATCTATGGTGGTAACTACAAAGCCAGCACCCTCAACTTTGGCGCCGCCATTTCCCGGGATTTTTAGGGGATAGGCTGCCCGAGCAGAACACCCATGGCAGCATTGCCCGGTAGCGACCCTCGCCCGCTGGCGGCCCGTATGCGTCCCCAGACGCTGGGCGCCTACGTCGGGCAGAACCATCTGCTCGGCAAGAAAGGCCCGTTGCGGGCCATGGTACAGGCCGGGCATCTGCACTCCATGATTCTCTGGGGTCCGCCGGGCAGTGGCAAAACCACCTTGGCGCAACTCCTCGCCCATGCTGCTGGCCAGCACTTCCAGATTCTGTCTGCCGTCAACAGCGGAGTACGAGAAATCCGCGCCGCCGTCACCAGCGCCGAGGCCGCCCAGTCTCTAGGCCAGGGCACGGTCCTCTTCATTGATGAAATCCATCGCTTCAACAAAAGCCAGCAGGACGCCCTGCTGCCCCATGTGGAAGAAGGCGTCGTGACCCTCATCGGCGCAACGACGGAAAACCCCAGCTTCGCCCTGGTCAACGCCCTGCTGTCCCGGGCGCGCGTCTATGTTCTCAAAGCGCTGACTGGTGAGGAACTCGGCACGGTGCTCGATCACGCCCTTGCTGATAGTGTGCTCGGTCTGGGTAATCTGGCGATAGAGATGTCCCCGGAAGTACGCAAGGGTTTGCTGACTGCTGCCGACGGCGATGCCCGTCGTCTCCTCAATCTGCTGGACCTCGCGGTACAATTGGCCCCGGTGCAGGCGGGTAACACACAGATCACTGCCGAAATCGTCGCCGCGGCCAGCGGTCAATCCTGGCGACGCTTCGACAAGGGCGGTGAAGCCTTTTACGACGAAATCTCCGCATTTCACAAGTCTCTGCGCGGTTCCGACCCCGATGCGGCCCTCTACTGGCTGGCGCGAATGCTCGATGGGGGCGCCGATCCCTTGTACCTCGCCCGCCGCCTGGTGCGCATGGCTTCTGAAGATATCGGCCTCGCTGACCCGCGGGCTATAGATATGGCCCTCGCCGCCAAGGACGCCTACGCCTTTCTCGGCTCGCCCGAGGGGGAGCTGGCCCTCGCGCAAGCCACGGTCTATCTCGCAAGCTGCCCCAAAAGTAACCGCATCTACGATGCCTGGAATGCTGTGCGCGCCGCGGTCAAGGCGGGTGGTAGTGCAGAAGTGCCCCTCCATCTGCGCAATGCGCCCACGAAACTGCTCAAAACACTGGATTATGGCAGGGGATATCAATACGATCACGACTATCCCGACGCCATCGCCCCGGAGCAGCATTATTTGCCCCCCGGCCTGCGTCAGACCCATTTTTATGACCCCAGCGACCGCGGCCTGGAAACCCGTATTCAGGAGCGTTTACGCTGGATAAATGCTCATCGTCAACCTGTCCGAGAGAAGAAACCCCATGCTTGATCCCAGCTTGCTGCGCAGCGCACCAGAAAAAGTAGCCGCAGGCCTCGCCCGCCGTCACTTCACTCTGGATGTGACGGCCCTGAGCACCCTCGACCAGCAGCGCAAAACCCTGCAGATTCAGCTTGAAGAAGTGCGCAACGCCCGCAATGAAGCCTCCAGACAGATCGGTCAGGCGCGCCGTCAGGGGCTCGATACCAGCGCGATGCAGACCGCGGCGGCGCAGCACGGCGAGGAGATCAGGATCCTGGAACAATCTCTGGAAAGCATCCTTGCCGAATGGGAGAACCTGACCAGCAGCCTGCCCAATATCCCGCAGGATTCAGTGCCCGATGGCCGCGATGAAAGTGACAATGTGGTGTTGCGTCACTGGGGCACGCGCCGCGCCTTCGATTTCCCCCCTCACGACCATGTCGATCTGGGCGAGGACTTGGGTATTATTGATTTCGCGGCGGGCGCCCGCCTCGCTGGCGCCCGCTTTGTGGTGTTGCGTGGCCTCGGTGCCCGTCTTGAGCGCGCCCTGACGCAATTCATGCTGGATTTGCATACGACGGAACACGGCTACTGCGAAATTGCGCCGCCCTTTCTCGCCAACGCTGACTCTCTCTTCGGCACTGGGCAGCTTCCCAAATTCGAAGAAGACCTTTTCGCTTTAAGGGACGACCCCTATTACCTGATTCCCACTGCCGAAGTGCCGCTTACCAATCTTCTGCGCGGTGAGATTGTCGGTACCCTGCCGCAACGCTTCTGTGCCTATACCCCCTGTTTTCGGCGCGAAGCGGGAGCTTATGGGCGCGACACCCGTGGCATGATCCGCCAGCATCAGTTCGACAAGGTGGAGCTGGTGCAGATCGTCCGTCCCGAAGATTCCGCCCAGGCCCACGAAGCACTCACGGCCCATGCCGAAAAGGTATTGCAACTTCTGGAGCTGCCCTACCGGGTGATGGCCCTCTGCGCGGGAGATTTGGGCTTCAGCGCCGCCAAGACCTATGACCTGGAAGTCTGGCTGCCGGGCCAGAATCAGTACCGGGAAATCAGCTCCTGCAGCAATTTCGAAAGCTTTCAGGCACGTCGCCTGCAGTTACGCTATCGCGCAGAAGATGGTAAGCCCCAGCTCGTCCATACCCTCAATGGCTCTGGCCTCGCCATCGGCCGTACCCTGGTTGCGCTCCTGGAAAATCATCAACAGACCGATGGCAGTATCCGGATTCCCGCCGCCTTGCGTCCCTACCTCGGCGGGATGGACGTCGTTAAGGCCTGAGCCCGTGCATTCTGCTTACGAACCAGTGAGTTGTGCACTGCACAGCGCCTTAGAGCTGGCCGCGATGCAGCGTCGTCCAATGCGTTTGCACATGGCGGATGGCACATGGCAAGCTGGCATTATTCTCGACGTCTGGACTGCGCAGGGCAGGGAATGGCTGCGTCTGCGCCGGTCCGACGGTGATGTCGAGATCGATCTTACCCATATTCAACAAGTCCAGGAAAATACTGCACCATGAAATATCCCATTATCCCCAGTCTCCTTGCCGGCTGTTCGATGCTGCTTTCCAGCACTGCATTTGCCGCGGAGTTTCCCCTGCCCGCTGCCGGCAGCAACATGGTCGGCCAACTTCAGGTGGTCATCGCCCGGCATCAGGATACCCTGCTCGATATCGCCCGCCATTACGATGTTGGCTATAACGAAATCCGCGCCGCGAACCCTGGTGTCGATCCCTGGCTTCCCGGCGCCGGAACCCATGTGCTGGTTCCCACCCAATATATTCTCCCCCCCAAACCCTGGACGGGGATCATCATCAATATCCCGGAGCGCCGTCTGTTTTATTTCCCTGCGGGTCAGAACGTGGTTTACACCTATCCGGTAGGCATTTTCCGGCCAAAATGGCCGAATCCGCTGGGTAGCACACGCATCATTGCCAAAGTCAGGAACCCTACCTGGACAGTGCCCAAAAACATACAGGAGGAACACGCCAAGGCCGGAGAACCCATACCCGCGTTTTTCCCCGCCGGCCCTGACAACCCCATGGGTGAACTGGCGCTGGAAACGGGCTGGTCGCAGATTTTCATTCATGGCACCAATAAGCCCTGGGGTGTTGGCATGCGGGTCAGCCATGGCTGCTTCCACGTCTATCCTGAAAACGAAGTCCAGCTCTTTAAAATGGTAAAGGTGGGCACGCCGGTGAGGACCATAGATCAGCCATATATTGTCGGGACGAGTGGCAACGGCCGGCTCTATCTGCAAAGTTTCGCACCCATAGAAGCCTATAACAAAGACAGCAACCCTCAACAACGCGCAGTCGATGCTGTCAGTCTTTTTGAAAAACAGGTTCAGCAAAGCTGGACGATTAACTGGCAGCAGGTCATCGATTTGGTAGAAAAGCCCAATACCATACCCACGGCCATCAATATCAACGCCCCTACTCTGTCCGCGGTGGTCGCTCAGTTGTCTGCCCAGCCCTATGACTTTGCGCCCTATGGTGACAATGCCAACACCGCGACGCCGCCACCTGCGCCGACCACCATTGGCACCCCGGCGGCCTGAACAGACGCCTCATCTCCGGGGGCAAAAAAAGCGCTTGCGTGCCCCCATACCCCCGTGTATAGTTCGTCCTCTCGGCGGGGCAGAGGACCCAAAGAGAGCAGAAAATACATTGGGTGTTGACAGTAAAGTAGATCGCCTGATATAGTTACAAACCCTGTTGCGGGGTGGAGCAGCTTGGCAGCTCGTCGGGCTCATAACCCGAAGGTCGTAGGTTCAAATCCTACCCCCGCTACCAAGATTCGCAGTACGTGGTATTGTTCTTTCCCAGCCGAGTGGAGATGTGTGGGGTTTAGACCCAGGGGTGATATGAG
>NZ_JBYCKR010000135.1:0-2627 GCF_057473505.1 Acidithiobacillus sp. TH-A35
GCCGCCTGATCCTGCCCAAGGTCATTGCCCTGGCGCTGGTCATGCCACTGCTCGTCCTCTGGACCGACATGGTGGGACTCTACGGGGCCATGCTCGTAGCCAAAGTGGAGCTCGGCATCGGCACCACTTTCTTCATCCAACAAATGCCCGTCGCGGTCCCCAGTTTTAACCTGTGGCTGGGCATTGCCAAAGGGGCGATCTTCGGCGTCCTTATTGCGTGGATCGCGGGCTTTCATGGCCTCAAGGTAAAGCCCAACACCACTAGCCTGAGCCGGGAAACTACGAACTCAGTAGTCATGTCCATCACCCTGGTTATCCTCATCGATGCCATCCTTGCCCTGGTCTTTTCCAATACGGGAATCAGCAATTGATACCCCGCCCCGACGCCATCATCCTGACCGATATCGCCACCCGGTTCGGAACCCATTGGATTCAGCGGCACCTTGATCTGACCATACGTTGCGGCGAGATACTCGCCATCGTTGGTGGCAGCGGTACCGGCAAAACCACGCTGCTGCGCGCCATGATGGGCCTCGTCCCCATCGCCGAAGGGCAGATGACCATTCTTGGCGAAAATCCGCAAGCGCTCAATCTGCGCGAACAGATTGCCCTGCGCCAGCGCTGGGGAGTGCTTTTTCAGCAAGGTGCCCTGTTCAGCGCCCTGACGGTTTTTGAAAACATCGCCTTTCCGCTGCACGAGTGGGGCCACTTGACCCGCGCCGAAATCAACAATCTGGTGGCCCTGAAGCTGCAAATGGTGGGTCTGAAGCCCAGTGACGCATGGAAATTACCCGCGGAATTATCGGGCGGAATGACCAAACGAGTCGCTCTCGCCCGTGCGCTGGCGATGGAGGCGGAGATTCTCTTTCTCGATGAACCCACCTCCGGGCTCGACCCCATCGCCGCCGCCGAATTTGACGCCCTGCTCCGCCAGGTCCACGGCGACATCGGTTTCACCGTTGTTATGGTCAGCCATGACCTCGACAGCCTTGCCGCCACCGCGGACCGCGTCGCCGTGCTCGCCGACGGCAAGGTGCTGACTGTGGGGCCGCTTACCGAGATTCAACAGGTGGACCACCCTTACATCCGTGAGTTCTTCCACGGGGAACGCGGCGAACGCCTGCTGACCGGTCTCCGTGCCAGCGGCAAATGTTAAGCGCCGACACCTGATTTCAATCTGCTGCGGGAACCACCTCCCTGTTCCCCCAACGCCATCCGATCCGGTTCGGCAGCCCCAATTGATCCAGAATCCTCGCCACAATAAAATCCACCAGGTCTTCGATTTTTTGTGGACGATGGTAAAAGCCTGGGCTTGCTGGCAAAATCCGCACCCCCATTCGCGCCAGCGTCAGCATATTTTCCAGATGAATCGTGGAGATGGGACTTTCACGGGGCACCAGAATGAGTTTCAGGCCTTCCTTCAGCATCACGTCCGCGGCGCGCTCGATCAGATTCTCGGACAGCCCGTGGGCAATGGCCGCCAGCGTTCCTCCGGAACAGGGACAAACCACCATGGCCTGCGCTGCGTTGGAGCCTGAGGCCACCGGAGAAAACCAATCATCCTGGGCATAAACGGACAACAAATCCGGCTCAACACCGAACCGTTCATTGAGAAAACGGGTCACAGCCTCTGCCGCAGCCGGGAGTTCCAGATCCAGTTCTTCACGGCAAACAATCCGCGCCGCGTCCGATATCAGCAGATGGACACGCACCCCGGCGGTCAGCAGCACCTCCACCAGCCGCATCCCATAGGCCGCCCCGGAAGCGCCGGTAATGGCTACACAAATCCGGTCCTGCCGTCGCCAATCTTCCATTGCTGCTCCTTGAGCCGGATTGAATCCGGGGTTACGGTTCTGCCGATGAATCCCGGCGAATGAGGCATTCCAACAAGCGTCCATGAATCCCGCCGAAGGCGCCATTGCTCATAATGAGCACCTGGTCCCCTGCACGCAACTCGGCCTCCAGCGCCCGCAGGAGTGCATCCATATCCGCGTAAACCTGCGCGGCAGAACCCAGTGCGGTCGCCACATCCCAACCGACATCCGCGGGGGCATAGACAAACGCCCGATCCGCACCCTGTAAGCTCTGTCCCAGCGTCTGCCGGTGCACACCCATCTTCATGGTATTGGAGCGCGGCTCCAGCACCGCCACCAAGCGTCCCTTCTCTCCCGCCATCCGCCCACGCAGGGCCGCAATAGTAGCCGCAATGGCCGTGGGGTGATGGGCGAAATCGTCATACACCGCCACGCCGGCGGCTTTACCCCGCAGTTCCAGGCGCCGCCGCACCCCTTGAAAGCGCTGCAAAGCTGCGCAACCAACCGCCAGCGGCACCCCGGCATGACGCGCCGCCAGCAAGGCCGCCAGCGCATTCTCGGCATTGAAGGCTCCGGCCATGTCCCAACTGACGCGCCCGCGCTCCACGCCCCGCTCCAGCACGCTAAAACGGCAGCCATCCGCAGTAGCGAGCCGCACCTGCCACTCACCTTCTCCGGCAAAGCGTTGCAGCGGCGTCCAGCAACCGCGCTCCAGCACCTGTTTCAGTGCCGGTGCCGCAGCATTCATGATGATCGCGCCCGTGCCCGGCACCGTGCGCAGCAGATGGTGGAACTGGGTGATGATCGCATCCA
>NZ_JBYCKR010000136.1:0-4067 GCF_057473505.1 Acidithiobacillus sp. TH-A35
ATCTCACCAAGTCCCAGCTCGCATCAAATCCCACTGAAAGCCGCTGACTTATATAACAGTGGCTTTTTCTTTGTCTCACAACATCTCAAGATATCGCTTGCCATCTCGGGGCAACTGGGGGCAACCAAGATAAGCCTATTCGGAGTTGCCCCCAATGTCCTTGACTGACACTAAAATCCGGCAGTCTAAGCCTAAGGAGAAGTTATACAAATTATCTGATGAAAAGGGGCTCTACCTAGAGATTGCTCCTGCCGGAGGGAAGTGGTGGAGACTGAAGTTTCGGGTGGACGGCAAGGAAAAACGGCTATCACTAGACTCCCGGTGTCAGCATAGTTGTCGCCAAGCACCCCGCCTTATCGTTATCCGCCCTCCATGTGGCTTAGTAAGCCACATGGAGGGCGCGCGCAGCTCTTCGTCCCTTACCCAGATGCCGCCTGCCCCTAAAATAACTTGACCACAGAACCATCAATTGTCTAAGCAACCCATGTTCCCAAATTTTCCTGCTTGTTTATTTTACACGACGTCCCCAATGCCATTGCTGGCGCGAACGCCCATCATCGCCGCCGCTTTCAGCATCCCCTTGTCCAGCGATAACACCAGATCGGCCCCATGATTTCTGGCGATGGCCAGATGCAACGCATCGGCTGTGCGCAGAGCTGTCGCATAGTGCCGAATGTAATTCCCTGCCAAGACAAAATCGTCGTGCCCAGGACGCAGCACACGGAAAACATCACGAATCAAATCATCGCACATGCCTTCGGCGGCTAGCGCCTCCTCCTCACGCAAACCACTCATGCGGACCTCGCGGGCCAGCAGGCTGGAGAACTCAAGCCGCGTGAGGCTGTTCAACACAAATTCACCAGCAGGCAATGCTTGCAGGTATGCAGTCACCTGCACGCTCGTCGGTTCCTCCAGAATGAGTGGCGCCAGAAAACTCGTGTCGAAATACCACACCTCAGGTCGACTCGTCCCGCCTCTCTCGCAAGAGGTCAACACTCCGTTTGCGCCAATGTGGCATTCTGGCCCGAAATGCAGCAAGGCGGTCAACCGGGAGTGCTCCGGTGGTTTTATCCGCGCTCTCCACGCGCGCTACAGGCCGCCCATGGCGCGTGATAACCACCACTTCACCGTTTTCCACCTGATGGAGTATTTCACTGAGATGCGCCTTGGTTTGGGCCAGGGTATAGGTTGCCATAGTTGTGTGCCCTGTATGACCATAATAGTAGTCATACTAAAGATCGGCAGCGCAAGCTTCAACGATCGAGCAGAACGGCTGGCGCGACGCAGTCGCGCGGACGAGCGGACGGACCCGATTCCTCTCCTACTGCGAATCAGGTCAGCAAAATACATCACGTCACCACCTCCATTTGATCCGTCGCCAGACTTGGCGCGCGCCGCCCCTTCCTTTGTCTCCCGCCCTTTCTTACACTGTATGCTACGACTCAACAGGACTTTTTATGCGCGCCAGTCAGATCTTCATCCCCACCCTTAAGGAGACACCCGCCGAGGCGGAGCTCATCAGCCACCAGTTATTGCTGCGCGGGGGCTTTATCCGCCGCCTGGCTTCCGGCTTGTACACCTGGATGCCCTTGGGGTTGCGGGTGTTGCGCAAGGTGGAGCGGGTGGTGCGCGAGGAGATGGACCGCAGCGGCGCGCAGGAACTACTGATGCCGCTGGTACAGCCCGCCGAGCTGTGGCAGGAGTCGGGGCGCTGGGAACAGTACGGCCCGGAGCTGCTGCGCTTGCGGGATCGTCATAACCGCGATTTTTGCCTGGGACCCACCCATGAGGAAGTCATCAGCGATCTGGTGCGGCGGGAGATTCACTCTTACCGACAGCTTCCCGTCAATTTCTACCAGATTCAGACCAAGTTTCGCGATGAAATCCGCCCCCGCTTCGGGCTGATGCGCGGGCGTGAGTTCATCATGAAGGATGCTTATTCCTTCCATATGGATCACACCTCGCTGGAGATCACTTACCAGACCATGTATGAAGCCTATCAGCGGACGTTCACCCGTCTTGGGCTGAACTTCCGTGCGGTGGAGGCGGATAACGGGGCTATTGGCGGCAAGCGCTCCCATGAGTTTCATGTGCTGGCGGACTCTGGGGAAGATGCCATCGTCTCGTGTCACCACTGCGCGTATGCCGCCAACATGGAAAAGGCCCAAAGTCGCCCGGAACCCGTCGGGACGGAGGTGCCGCTGCTTGCCGGGCAGGTGCAGACGCCGGGCAGCCGCACGGTGGCGGAGCAGGCGGAACATCTGGGTATCAGCGCCGCCAACATTGTCAAGACCGTGTTGGTGATCGCCGACGGTAAGATGGTCATGTTGTTGTTGCGCTGCGATGACGAGTTGAATCTGATCAAGGCCGGGCATGCCCTGGACGCGCAGAACGTGCAACTGGCCAGCCCGGAAGAAGCGGTATCGGCCACGGGCGCGCCCTTGGGCTTTATCGGCCCCAAGGACCTGCCGCTGCCTATCCCCATTATGGCGGATCACCGCGCCCTTGGCGTGGCCAATTTCAGCACCGGCGCCAATGCGGCGGAACTGCACTGGATCAACCTGAACTGGGACCGGGATTTGCCGCGCCCGGAAGCGGCCGATCTGCGCAATGTCCGCGCTGGGGATGGCTGCCCCCATTGTGCCACAGGCACCTTAAGTATCCGTCGCGGCATCGAGGTGGGGCATGTCTTTCAACTCGGGGAACTCTACAGCAAGAGTATGGGTATTACCGTGCTGGACGAGACAGGCCGCGACGCCACAGTGACCATGGGTTGCTACGGTATCGGTGTGTCGCGGGTGGTGGCGGCAGCGGTGGAGCAGCATTTTGATGATCGTGGCATCACCTGGCCAGTGGCCCTGGCGCCCTTTGATGTCGGTATCGTCGCCATCAATGCGCGCAAGTCGCCAGAAGTGGCCGCCGCCGCTCAAGCCCTGCATGATCGCCTGGAGGCGCTGGGCTACAGCGTACTACTCGACGACCGCGATGAGCGTCCGGGGGTGCAGTTTGCCACCATGGATCTGATCGGTCTGCCCCATCGCATTGTGGTCAGTGACAAAGTGCTGGCGCAGGGCGTTTGGGAATATCGGGCGCGACGCGCCACCGAAAACCTCCTGCTCGACGAAACGCAACTCATGGACTACCTGCGCAAGGAGTATCCCCGTGGATAAATCACCCGTAAAGATCCCCGTAAAGCATATTTTGGTGGCCGTCGATTTTTCGCCGATGGCCCTGTACACCGCCCGGATGGCGGCGCAAGAAGCCCAATTGCACGGTGCCAGCCTCACCTTGCTCCACATTTTCAACCCGCAAATGCTCAATCTGCAGATGCCGGAAGAAATTCTGCCGCCGACCTTGGATCTGCGCGAAAAGCTGCTCCACCTGGCCCAGGCCGAGATGGAAAAGCTGCGCCAGGCCGTGGCCGAAGGCGGAATCACCCCGCGGGTAGAACTGGAGGAGAGTGGGGAGAATATCGGGAAGGCGGTGATTGCCTTCGGCAAGGCCCATGCAGTGGACATGCTGGTAGTGGGCAGTCATGGGCACGGCGCCATTGGCCGGTTGCTGCTGGGCTCCGTCGCCAATGACGTTGTCCATTACGCCAGCTGTCCAGTGCTGGTGGTCAAGCACCAGGAGGACTGAATTGGTAAAATCCTAAGGCTGGGGCGCAGACTTCCCGGTGCCTACCATCTGCGCGGCCCAGCCACTCACCGCTGTGACAAAACGTTCACTTGCCCCGGCCATGGCCACGGCACCACCCTGCGCACTCGCACTGGAAAGCGTCTCGGTGAAACGAAAACGGTGCTGGGCAGCCACCTGATAATCAGCAGTATTCACCAGCGTCGCGGTACCGGCGACCAGTGCCTTGCCCGCCTCCGGCCCGCTGAAATTCACCACGAAGTCCGTCAGTCGGACCTGCAATAGCCAGGTCGCGGTACCGCTGGACTGCCCCACCAAAACCGCCCGCCACTGGCCGGAGTCTTCCAATTGATGTTGCAAGCGGCTGGCAATCATCTGCGGCGGAGTGCCGACCCAGCGGGCGTCCCGGTAGGCCAGCAGGCGCTGTGGCT
>NZ_JBYCKR010000137.1:0-1505 GCF_057473505.1 Acidithiobacillus sp. TH-A35
CGGGAAAGACGTACCTCCCGCCGTTTGCGACTCACGGGCCAAAACCCCAGGTATCCTGCATCAGCAGTGCCGCCAGTTCATCACCGCCCAGCGATGCGCTGGACAGCAAACGATGCCCCAGCACCGGCACCGTCACGGCGCGCAGATCGTCGGGCGTCACAAAATCCCGACCCGCCAGAAAAGCCCAGGCCTGTGCGCTCGCCTTGAGCGCCAGCAAACCTCGTGGCGACAACCCAATCCGCACCCGCGCATCCTCACGGCTGCGTTGCGCCAGAGCCAAAAGCATTTCCTGTAGTTCCGGACTCAGGAATAGCGCCGCAACTTCTGCCTGCCACTGGCGAAGCAATGCAGCATCGGCCAGTGCTTTCAGATCGGCAGGCCGTCGATTTTCCCCCGCCAATAATCGCCGCTCCGCCTCGTGGCTCGGATACCCCAGTGACAAACGCAGCGTAAAACGGTCCAGTTGACTCTCCGGCAGCGGGAAGACCCCAGCGTGCTCCTGCGGATTTTGGGTAGCGATCACAAAAAAGGGCTTAGGGAGCGGAAAGCTCTGCCCGTCTGCCGAGACCTGTCCTTCTGCCATAGCTTCCAGCAGGGCGGACTGACTGCGTGGCGAAGCCCGGTTGATCTCATCCATCAGCACTATGGCATGGAAAATCGGGCCCCGATGAAAGACGAAGCGCTGTTCGCGCGGATCGAAGAGACTGCTCCCGAGAATGTCTCCGGGCAGTAGATCGGCCGTCATCTGCACTCGGGCAAAATCGAGACCCAGCAGATGCGCCAATCCCAGCGACAGGGTCGTCTTCCCCACCCCCGGCACGTCCTCCACCAGCACATGTCCACCCGCCAGAAAGCCGGACAGAATCAGGCGCAGCGCCCGTTCTTTATCCAGCAACACTTCGCCGAGTGCATCGACCAGATCCGCCGGCGACGCCGTCACTGCGCGGCCGCCACATCCAGACGGCGCGCTGCTAGCGCTTCATCCAAGCGTCCTACCGGCAGATGATGGGGCGCTTCACGCAAGCGTTCCGGCTGCGCCAATGCCTCTTGACGAATCTGCGCCATCACCGCCACGAAACGGTCCAGCATTGCCTTACTTTCTGTCTCCGTAGGCTCGATCAGCAAGCACTCGGGCACCAATTGCGGGAAATAAATGGTCGGTGCGTGAATCCCGAAATCCAGCAGGCGTTTGGCCACATCCAGCGCCCGTATGCCCGTCGCCTTCTGCAAGTCGCTGACACTCAGGATGAACTCGTGACTGGCACGTCGCTCCGGGAAGGCCGCCTTATAGCCGACCCGTTGCAATTCCTTGAGCAGATAATTGGCATTGAGCGCAGCATAAGCCGACACCCGCCCCACCCCTGTCCGACCCAGACGGCGTATATAAGCATGGGCGCGCAGCAATACGCCGATATTACCGCCATGGGCACTGAGCCGACCGATGCTCTGGGGTAAATCACCCTCGTCCAACCAGCGCAGAGCCCCCTCTTCGGCGCGGGTCACCA
>NZ_JBYCKR010000138.1:0-1835 GCF_057473505.1 Acidithiobacillus sp. TH-A35
GAATTGGTCATGCGAAAGCCATCGTTTCGTGAAGTCAGTGTCCTGTGCGTTACCATGGAACGGTTTTCTGAATGCCCGTCATGACGGGCATTTGTAAGTGTCTGGTGCGAAAGGGGGGACTCGAACCCCCACGGCCGTAACCGCTGGAACCTAAATCCAGTGCGTCTACCAATTCCGCCACTCTCGCATTCGCGCTATCTTATGCGGAATGCCGTTTGTGGACAATGACCGGGGTGCAAAGATGGCCAAGTTACAGCAACAATCCCGTTTGCGGCGTTTGTTGGCAGTGGAGTCGGCGCGAATCATGGCTGATGAGGGCGTGGCGGACTTTCGGGTGGCCAAGGAAAAGGCGGCGCGACGCCTGGGCGCTGGCGGCGACGCCCAGCAGGGCTGGCCGAGTAATGCGGAGATCGAAGAAGAGCTCCAGTCACGCCTGCAGCTTTTTCATGGTGAGGCGCATAGTGCGGAGTTGCGTCAGCTCCGCGAACAGGCAGTGCAAGCTATGCACTGGCTCGCGGAGTTTCAGCCGCGCTTGACCGGACCGGTATTGAGCGGAACCGCGACGCGCCACACGGCCATCACGCTCCATCTTTTTGCCGATACGCCGGAGAGCGTGATCTTTTTTCTGATGGATCAGCGGGTCGTTTATGAAGAAGTCTGGCAGCGACTCCATTATGGGGATGCGTCGGCCCGCGACTATCCTTCCTTAAAGTTGAATTATGCTGGTGCAGACTTACGTCTGATCCTCTTTGATCTGGACGAGGATCGGCGCAGTCCCGCATCACCTGTGGATGGTAAGCCCTTGCGGCGGGCGACACTGGCGCAATTGCAGAAACTGCTGGCGGAGCCGGTGTCGAATTCCCTCTGAAGCGGGTTACTCCTGACCGGTGGGCAGTATAACGTCTTCGCGGTTGCGGGGGCGCAGGTGCTGCCAGCTCACCAGCACCAGGGCGATGAAAATGCCTGCCATGCCGATGCCTTCCCAGTCGCCGGGGCGCTCGCCCAATTGCAGCCAGGCCGCAATCACGCCGATCAGTGGTACTGCCAGAGTGCCCATACCGGCAATGCCCGATGGGAGTTTCTGCAAAGCATACGCCCAGAGAAAATAGGCGATGGCGGTGCCGGGGATAGCATTATAGAGCAGAGCGCCGACAAACAGTGGCGTCCAGTGGACCTCCAGCGGGTCGATCAATAGGGCGAGCAGGACGAGACCAAACCCGCCAAAGACGGTCTGCCAAAGGGTGCCGTTGAAGAGATCCAGGCCCGGTGGCGCATAGCGTTTTTGCCAGAGGGCAGATGCGGCCCACAGAATCCCTGAGAGCAGGGCAAGCAGGCTGCCTATCCAATTTCCGCTAAAGTTCCAGGGACGAAGGATGGCTACCATACCGAGCAAAGCCAAAGCCAGAGCGGGCCACTGCAGGCCATGCAGGCGTTCGCCCAGAACAGGCCAGGCGAAGACAATAAGCCAGATAGGCATCATGTAGACGAGGATCGCTGTTTTGCCCGCCCCACCATATTCCAGCGCCCACAGGGCAAGACCGACGAAGCCGGTGGTCTGCAGCAAGCCAAAAGGAATGATGTAACGCGCAGAGGGCATGGCCAGTGGTCGCTTCATCCACAGCACCAGTGGGATGAGCACAAGTACACTCACCCAGACCCGCAAGGCGGCGAACAACAGGGGCGGGCAATCTGCAATGGCGACTTTCATGACCACCCAGTTATAACCCCAGATCAGGGAGAGCAACGCAAGGGCGGCGAGGGGCAAAAGTGCTACCGGTCCCTGCGGTTTTCTGGTCATGGGCACGGCTCCGGATCGGCAGAAAATATGAGGCACA
>NZ_JBYCKR010000139.1:0-2473 GCF_057473505.1 Acidithiobacillus sp. TH-A35
GGCGGCGGCCCCGCCGGCATGATGACGGGTATTACCGCCGCCCAGTTCTCACCGCACAAAAAGGTGCTGGTGATCCGTCCGGAGACGGACGCGGTGATTCCCTGTGGTATCCCCTATATATTCGGCACCCTGGGCGGCACCGATGAGGATATGGCCGGGCGCGCGCCCCTGCTGGCGGCCGGCGGACAACTTCAGATGGGCACGGTCCAGAAGATCGACCGCGTCGCACACAGCGCCACCCTGGCCGATGGCGATGTTATTCACTGGGAACGCCTGGTGCTGGCCACCGGCGCCGAGAACTTCATCCCCCCCATTCCCGGCACCCATCTGGAAGGCGTCTTCAGCATTCACAAAGACTATGATTATCTGGACAGGCTCTTCAGCACCCTTATCCCGCAGATCAAAAAACTGGCTATTATCGGTGGTGGCTTCATCGGGGTGGAATTTGCCGATGAAATCCGCAAGCGCGGCATTGAGGTGCACATCGTCGAAATGCTGCCGCACCTGATGCAGGCGGCCTTTGACCTGGATGCCTGCGCCGCAGTGGAGAAGCAGTTGCAGGCCCATGGCGTTCATATTCATACCGGAGCCAGGGTGGAGGCGCTGCTGCCCGATGCCAGCGGCAAGCGCGTCGGACAGGTACAGATCTCCGGGCAGGAAGCGCTGACGGTAGACGCAGTGCTCATCGCCATCGGCACCCGCCCCCAGGTCGCGCTGGCCAGGGATATGGGCTTAACGCTCAGCCGCTCCGGCGGGGTCTGGGTAGATGCCTTCCAGCGTTCCCGCGAAGATCCCGATATTTTTGCTGTCGGAGATTGCGCCCACAAGCAGGATTTTTTCACCCGCAAGGCCAATCACGCCATGATCGCCTCTCAGGCGGCGGCCGAGGGCCGTATCGCTGGCATGAACCTCTATGGTTTGCGCCAGCTCCGCTACAACGCCGGCTCCGTCAGCGTCTATGCCAGCGAGATTGATGGTCTGGCCTTCGGGGTGGCGGGTCTGACCCAGCATCAGGCCGAGCAGGAAGGCTTCCCCATTCTGGTCGGCGAGGCCCGCCTGCCCGATCATCACCCCGCCTCCATGCCCAATACCACGGAGATTTACTGCCGGATCATCTTCGCCGCCGACTCCCTGCAGATTCTCGGGGGGCAGATTCTCGGCGGTGCCACCACCGGCGAACTGGTCAATACTATCGGTCTCGCCATACAGATGCACGCCTCCGCACCCGATCTGGCCAGTATGCAATTTGGCAGCCAGCCCCGCCTGACACCTTCCCTGCATCCCCTGGTAGCCGCTACGGGTGACGCCCTGCGCCGCCATTACGAACCTCTCCAGCCCTGCGTTACAGGAGCCCCGCATGCCTAAAATTGCCCAAGCACCACTCGGCATGTCCGCCGAAAGCACTCGCCGCTGGACAGAAAACTATCGTCTCACCACCCAGGACAGCGGGCGCCTGTTCCTGATGGCGGGCGATCAGAAAGTCGAACATCTCAACGACGATTTTATCGGCGGTCATGTAGCGACGGACGATTCCGACCCGGAGCATCTGTTCCGCATCGCCAGTGAAGCGCCCGTGGGCTGCTTTGCCGCACAAATGGGCCTCATTGCCCGCTACGGCATGGATTACCGCGACACACCCTACTTGCTCAAACTCAACAGCAAGACCCACCTGATCAAAACGGCGCAACGCGATCCGGTCAGCCTGCAGTGGCAGAGCATGGCGCAAGTCCACAACTTTGTGCGCCATTCCGGTCTCCGGGTGGTTGGGGTGGGTTACACCATTTACCCTGGCTCCGAGTTCGAACCGACCATGCTCAGTGAGGCGGCACGCATTGTCGAGGATGCCCATGCCATGGGATTGCTGGCCGTCATCTGGGCCTACCCGCGCGGCAAGGCCGTGGGTGAACGCGAGCAGGACCCGCATCTCATCGCTGGTGCCGCGGGCTTGGCGGCCTGTCTCGGGGCGGATTTCGTCAAAATCAACCCGCCAGTCAACGCGGCTGGCGCCATGGATGGCACGCTTCTGGGTGAAGCGGTGGCCGCCGCCGGACACACCCAGGTCGTCTGCGCGGGGGGTTCGGAAACCGATGCACCAGCGTTTCTGCAGCGCCTCTATGAACAGATTCATGTGGGTGGCACGCAAGGCTGCGCCACCGGCCGAAATGTCCATCAGCGCAGCCAGCCCGATGCCGTCAACTTCTGCAAAGCCATCCACGCCATTGTCGTCCACAATCAGGGCGTCGATGAAGCGGTCAAACTGCTGAATCCCAACGCATGATGAAACTACCGACGCAGCGCAGCAAAATTGTCTGCAGCATCGGCCCGGCGTCCGATGCATCGAAAACACTGGAGCAGATGATCCGCGCCGGAATGAACGTGGCCCGCCTGAATCTCGCTCACGGTACGCCGGATGAACACCGCACCCGCATTGGCCGTATCCGCGCTGCGGCGGAAAAGGTGGGACAGCGCGTTG
>NZ_JBYCKR010000140.1:0-5057 GCF_057473505.1 Acidithiobacillus sp. TH-A35
ACCACACCCTTCGCCCAATATTGTGCGCTGCCCGTGTTGCCTGGGCGCCCACCCCTCGGCGGCCCGCTGCTGAGTCACGATTTTGTCGAGGCCGCGCTCATGGCCAAAAGTGGCTGGGAAGTCTGGTTTGTACCCAACCTGTCAGGGAGCTATGAAGAAGTGCCGCCGACGCTGATTGATGATCTCAAACGCGACCGCCGCTGGGCGCAGGGTAATCTTCAACATCTGCGCCTGCTGGCGGGGGAGGGGCTGCGCCCCGCGCATCGTTTTCTCTTTGTCAACGGTGCCATGTCATTTTTAGCAGCGCCTTTATGGGGATTGTTTTTGATCCTGGGTGCGCTGAGCTCTCTGCACTGGGCTAATGCAATCGGTGACAGCAGCGTAACGCCCTTTAACTGGGGCTGGCTGGCCGAGCCCATGCCTTTCTGGCTGTTTGGGGTGACGGCTATACTGCTGCTATCCCCCAAATTTATGGCAGTGCTCTGGGTCGTGCGTCAGCGAGGCCAAAGAGAAAATTTTGGCGGCCTATTCCGTCTGGTGGCCAGCATGTTTTTTGAGAGTATTTTTTCGATACTCATGGCACCGATCCGCATGGCCTTTCATAGTCAGTTTGTGATTCAGACATTGATGGGGCGTGGCGTGCGTTGGGGGGCGCAAGTCCGTGGTGATCAGGAAACCTCCTGGGCCGATGCCTTGCGGTATTTTGGCTGGTGTTCTGTGCTGGGCCTGAGTCTTGCGGCACTGCTGTACCCCTTTCTGGGTATCTGGCATTTTGTCTGGCTGGTACCCATACTCGGGGGGTTGACGGCAGCGGTGCCGATTGCAGCCTGGACGAGTCGGCCAGCACTTGGACGCTGGGCGCGGCGTCATCGTCTCTTCGTTATCCCCGAAGAGGTACGTGTTCCGCCAGAGTTACAGGCACTCAGCGCGGACAGTGTGGCCTATCTGCCCCATATAGAGGGGGATCCCTTCATACAGGTCGTAGTCGATCCCCGCTTCAACGCCATACATACCGCCCTGCAGCGAAACCGCACGGGGGCTTGGCCGCGCGCGGCGAATCTCTGCCACAAAGCACTGGAGCAGGGGCCGCAGGAACTCAACAATCGCGAACGCAACATACTGCTCAGTGATCGTAACTCCATGCTCGCATTGCATCGTGCGGTCTGGTCCACGGCTGATCGGACGCGCTTGACCGTCTGGGGCTTGCAGGGCGACGATCAGTAATCGGCGGATGGACAAATTATTGAGGGTAAGCGATGACTAACGGTGGTAACGCCCTGGATCTTATGGCTCTGGCGGGTATCCGCAGCTTGCGCGACTTGCAGGAACGGGCGCGTGCGGGTGATCCAGTGGCGCAATTCAATATGGGCGTGAAATATGCCGAAGGCATTGAAGTCCAACAGGACTATCTGGAAGCCGCCAAGTGGTATGGCGCGGCGGCAGATCAGGGCGATACACCTGCTCAGTTTAATTTAGGACTTATGTTCTATCAGGGGATGGGGCTGTCCAAGGATTTGCGCTGTGCCTACGAACTGTTCAGTCTGGCCGCAGCGCAAGGGGATAGCCGTGCACAGGCCGGGATGACGGCCATTCTCGGCGAAGTGCCGGGAGATGTCGCCGCAGAACTTATGGACACCTTTGGGCGGGGCGATGCCGGCTCACCCACCCACTAACTGGCTTGGCGTTTAGGGGCGCCGCGTGCGGATTTCCGCCAGACGCTCCGCACGGGCGGCTTTTTTCCCCAGGTAGCCGGGTACCACGCTCTCAATGGCGGTGGCCTGAATATGAAAACCGTCAGCCAGATCGTTCCTGGTACAGACGTTATCCACGGACAGGGAAAGCAAATTGTCGCGCGTGAGCACTTTGCCCGGCAGTTTCTCCATGATACTGGCCTGCAGATTGCCGACAAAATTACAGAGGGGCACGATGGCACGATGGGTGCCAATCAGGCTCTGGGTATAAGCCACCAGCTCACCGAGGGTGTACACCTTGGGACCGCACAAGTCATAGGCCTTGCCATAGGTCTTTTCATCATCAATGGACTGCACGTAGGCACTGACCACATCCTCTACCCAGACCGGCTGCATTTTGGCGTTGATGCCCGCCAATGGGATGAGGAAGGGAATGTTGCGCAGTAACTGGGCAAAACGATTGAAAAAGCTATCCCCTTCGCCAAAAATTACCGAAGGGCGGAAAGATGTGACCTTCAGACCGCGACCCCAGAGCAGCTTGGGTCCATTCAGATAGTTAAAGTGACCCATTTTCGCGCTGTTCTCGCCAGACTGGCGGACAATCTCCTCACCAATCCCCTTGGAGCGCAGATAGGCACTGGGACCGAGGGGGCTGGCCCCCAGAGCGCTCATATGGAGTAGGCGCGGAATGCCCAGATGGCCGCAGGTGTTGGCCACCAGGCGCGGCAGTTCTATGTGGTTCTTCTCGAAGTCACCACGTCGCTCGGGCGGATAATCTTTGCGGCCAGGGTTGTTTTCATTGAGGATGCCGACGAGGTTGATGACTACATCGCGTCCTTCGAGTTGTTTCTCCAAGGCGATGGGGTCATGGATATTGGCCTCAACCACTTCCACGCCGGGAAGCACCAGCAGGTTTTCACGGTTGCGCTCGCGGTTGCGCGTCAGAATGCGTACTGAATGCCCGTCCTGACTTAAACGCTCTGCCAGATGGCGTCCGACAAAACCGCTTCCGCCGAGAATGCAAATCCTATGTATTACCATGACACCTCCTGAAATTATGCGGCCAAGCATAGCACAGCCTTATGAAAGGTGTGGATCGGTAGGCCTGTGTTTGAACAGAGCCCTGCACATAGGCTATAAACGCGGGGTGCTGATAAGGGGGATGGTATGGCGGAATGTTCGATAGAGAATGCATCGCGGTTGGGCGGGCGTTTTGTGGCGCTGGGCGCATTGGTGATGGCCCTGGCGGTGATTTTCGGCGCGGCGGGGGATCATCTGGTGGCCGGGCGGGTGAGTGCTGAGGGGCTGCATATTTACGATATTGCGGATCGTTTTCAGATTTATCACGGACTCGGTCTGTTGTTCATCGGCATGTTGATCCGCCAATATGGCAAACGGCGTTTGCTTTATGCGGCAGGGGGACTGATGGTCTTGGGTATCCTGCTGTTCTGCGGCGGACTCTACCTGCTGGCGCTGACCAGTGACGTATTCTGGGCTTTTTTCGCCCCTGTGGGTGGAACCCTGCTGGTTCTTTCCTGGCTGCTGCTCGCGCTGAGTATGTGGCGGGCATCCGCAACGTAGGGGAATAGTTATGTTAATTGCAACGGGAAATGCGTATGGCAAATACCTGGATTTTGCCGATGCCGAAGTGGGGGATAAGTTTTGGGTTGTGGAGCATGTGCCTTACAGCGGGACGGTAACGGCACTACGGGCGTATACTGTAGCAGAAATTAATTCAAAAACCGTACTGTGCCTTGCTGAAGAAGGTAAGCCGCTCAAGCTGAAACGTGCTTTGCCTCAGGAAAACTGCTATCTGGATACCGACCCCTATTTCCAGAACATTTCTCGGACTTGGCAGATTCATGCGCAGGTGCAGGCGGCGAAACAGCTCGTAAAAGAACACGAAACCATGGACTTTGACCAGGAAGTCATCGACGCGATCATGGCGTGGCAGAAGAGGGTGCTGGCGCGGAAGATTGCAGCGCAAGGATAGCCGTTGGCGTTAATCGCAGGGGTTGTCGTCCGCATCGAATGCAGATCGGTGCTTCGAGGTGAGCGGTGGAAATAGGTTGTGACATGAATTTACCCCATAGCCGCACTCGTCAATCGAACCAGTTCACCACGGATAAATTTGGCACCCGCCCAAACTCACGCAGATTGCGCGTGACGAGAGTGGCATCACACGCCAGAGCCGTGCCAGCGATCAACGTGTCCAGCGGACCTATAGGCTGACCGGTATCCTCCAAAACAGCTCGAATCGTTGCCGCCTTATTTGCGGCGGTCTGGTCGAATGGTGAAATATTCAGAAGATCAATCAGCTGATCAAGCTGCCCACGTCGCTTGGCAGGATCTCTGGACTTGGCGATTCCCGTCTCGATTTCATAAACAACAATCGCCGGAATAGCAATGTCCGACGGCGCAGTGCCCAACATCCGGTCAGCAATCTGACCACTTTGATGTCCCATTGCTGCTGGTGCAGGGATCGGTGCTGGTGGTGCCGGGCACGTAGCTGGTGAAAATGACATCGCCAAAGACCAGCAGCGGATTGACAATGACCCGTTCGCCGGTGATGGGCAGGTCGATATACCAGCCCATTTTACCGCCTGGGGCGCTGGAATAGGTGACGGGATTGCTGGTGCTGGTGCGGGTGTTGTAGGTGGTGCCGCCCGTAGTGTTGGATGCCGTGGTGGTGCTCAAGGTCTGCTGCACGAGACTGGTCCGGGTGATGGGCGTCGTCATGGTGCCCGGATAAGTTTGATTCACGTCCCATACGCCGTAGAGGCTTTGGGTCAGGTTGTCCGTGGTGTCGCTGGAAAACAGCCATTGGCCGGTGCCGAACATGACACCGATCCGCCCCTGGGTGTCCTGAGAGACGATGGGCGTGGTTGAAATGGGCTGACGATTACCGCCGCTGTCCGTAGCTACAAACATGGGGCCACCATACTCCCTGAGCCAGGTTTTTTACGGGGTCAACGCCTCCAAAAAGCAGACGGCTACTGTCCGAACACCACCAGTATAGAACACGTGTTTCTACAAGGGACGCGGAAACCCGCGAAGGCGGTTTTTTAGGATCATGAGTATCCCTATGGATAACAAAATAGCGGCCACCGCAATGGTGATCATCAGTTCGATCAGGGTGAATCCGGCTGCGCCCGTCAGAGAGAGGGCGCGCCAACCTGCGCCGGAGGTGGCGGAGATGAGGAGTTCAAAGGCCTGCACAATGGGCACGCCGGCGTTGATCATGGTGGAGAGCTGACGGACCATCACCACTAGCAGTCTGTCGGATTTTCACGGGCCAGCCTATTGAGGTATAATTATTTATAATTCAATATGATGAGTGAACGATGGCCCACTTTATCGATCCCG
>NZ_JBYCKR010000141.1:0-2311 GCF_057473505.1 Acidithiobacillus sp. TH-A35
CCGTCAATATAACATGCGACCGCCATCGACGACGAGATTGTGGCCAGTGACATAAGGCGCATCGAAGAGCAGATAGCGGACGGCGCCGGCAATATCCTCCGGGCTGCCGACGCGCTTGAGGGCGTTGCGTTCGATGAGTCCCTGCTGGTCGCCGTCGGGCGGGTCCTTATCCTCGGCCCAGAGCACCACGCCGGGCGAGACGCTGTTGACGCGGATCTCCGGCCCCAGTTCTTTGGCGAGGGCGCGGGTGAGCGCCAGCAGGCCCGCCTTCGTGACACTGTAGGGCAGATAACCGCGCAGGGGGATTTCGGCGTGGATGTCGCCGATGTTGACGACGGCGCCGCTGCTTTTCCGCAAATGCGGTGCGGCCGCCTGGGTCAGGAAGAGGGGCGCGCGCAGATGCACGGTCTCCATCGCCGCCCAGTCTCCCGGCGTGATTTCGCCGAAAGGCGCAGGGGAGTACAGCGAAGCGTTGTTGACGAGGCCGTCCAGGCGGCCAAAATGCCCGATAGCCGCATCAATCAGGCGGGCGGGCGTTTCTGGATCAGCCAGGTCGCCCGCGATCAACAGGGGTTCAGTTCGATGCCGCGCGCGCAACTCCTGCGCCAGGGCTTCGGCCTCGGCAGCGGATCGCTTATAATGCAGGGCGAGCTGGCAGCCTTCCGCGGCGAGATGGCGGGCAATGGCGGCGCCTACCCTGCGGGCGGCGCCAGTGATGAGAACGACTTTTCCGGTAGCTTTCAAGAGGTGTCCATGCGCGCAGAGCGTCCCGATTTTTTAACCCATTCTCATGGGGCGCGCAAGGCAGGCTTGCCCATCCCGGATGCCGATGCGCTGGCCCACTCGGCCGCACTGCTGACCCATATCCGGCGGGAAATTGATGCCGCAGGTGGGATGATCTCCTTTCGTCGTTATATGGAGCTCGCCCTCTACACGCCGGGGCTGGGCTACTACATGGCGGGGCAGACCCGCTTCGGTGCGGCGGGCGACTTCGTCACGGCACCGGAAATGGGACGGGTGCTGGCCGCCGTGCTGGCGCGGACCCTGCAACCCGATCTGGGGCCGGACGGCATTCTCGAATTTGGCGGTGGGAGCGGCGCACTGGCCGACCAGATCCGGGACATTTTGCCGGACACCCCCTACACCCTGCTCGAACCCAGCCCCGATTTGCAGGCGCGGCAACAGGCGACCGTGCCCGGTGTTCAGCATCTGCAGACCCTGCCGGAGCACTGGCGTGGCGTGATGCTCGCCCACGAAGTGCTGGACGCCATGCCAGTGCAGGTGCTGGAGCTGGGCGCCTCGGGGCAGTTGCACGAATGCGGTGTGCGCTGGAATGGCGCCGCTCTGGACTGGGCGACGCTGCCTCCACCGGTCGCTGCGCCTCTGGCGGCGCGGCTGGCGCCCTATGTAACGCATTGGCCCCGGCCCTATCGGACGGAAATCAATCTCACCGCCGAATCCTGGCTGCGCGAGGTCGCCGCCCGCCTGGATTCCGGCGCCATCCTCCTGATTGATTACGGGCACGAGGCGGCGGAGTTTTATCATCCGCAGCGGCAGACGGGCAGCCTGCGCGCCTACTATCGCCACCACTGGCTGGATGATCCTTTTTATCTGCCTGGCCTCTGCGACCTCACCGCCCATGTGGATTTCACCGCGCTGATGACCGCTGCGGTGGAGGCTGGGCTGGAGGTGGCCTTTTATGGCCATCTCGCCCGCTTTCTGGTGGAACACGGGCTGGCCGAGGTGTATGGCACCCTCTGCGCGCAGGCGGGTGACGACGGCCGCTTCGCCCTGAATAACGAGATCAAACGGCTCACCCTGCCGCAGGAAATGGGCGAGAGCTTCAAGGTGTTGATTCTGAAAAAGCGGGAGAACGTATGAGCATCCAGATTTACGGCATTCGCCACTGCGACACCATGAAAAAAGCCTTCGCCTGGCTGGACAGCCATGGGCTGGAGTACAGCTTTCACGATTACAAAAAAACCGGGGTGCCAACGGTGGAACTTCGCCACTGGGTGGAGCGCTGGGGCTGGGAGGCACTCATCAATCGCCGAGGCACTACCTGGAGGCGCTTGTCTGAGCGCGAGCGGGGAGTTGCTGATGCCGAAGCCGCGATAAAGCTGATGGAGGCGCACCCCAGTATGATCCGACGGCCGATATGGATGGATAGGGATCGGGGTTTGTTGGGTTTTGATGCGGAGGTGTGGGAAAAGGCACTTCGTCGTTAGTTGCCTATCGGATATAATTTCCCAATTTCCCTAGCCATATAAAGAAACTTTTTCCGCCCAGAAATACCATCCACTGCCTTAGG
>NZ_JBYCKR010000142.1:0-4194 GCF_057473505.1 Acidithiobacillus sp. TH-A35
GTTGTCATAGCCGACGATACGGACGTGGTTATGGGGATTCGCCTTATGGCACGCTTCCGCTTCTTTCAGGATAGTGTCCACGTCGGTTTCGCCGAACATGGGCAACTTCCACATATACCAATAGTTGCCGAAGGCGTTTTCCGGCTCGGTATGTTCTACCGCCGGATTCCAGCCCTTGGAAACAATGTACGCAACCTGTTGACGGATCTGCTCCGCGGTCAGGGCGGGCAGGTAAGACAGTGTCTCGAACTTCCGGCTCGCCGGATCGGAGAGACGGGATTTATAATCTTGCACTTCACTCATAAAAAGCTCCTAGGCATCAAGACGTGCCCACCGGTGCGGGGATCCAAGCACCCCCGCCAGGGGTACACGATAAACCTGCTTATTTGTGGGCAACGTCCAGCTTGTCGACCGTATCAAACTCGAACTTGATCTCTTTCCACGTTTCCATGGCAATCTTGAGTTCGGGAGAATGCTTGGCGGCCTCGGTGAGCACAGCCTTGCCTTCCTTCTCAATAGCCACACCACGGTTGCGGGCTTCCACACAGGCTTCCAGCGCGACACGGTTGGCAGCAGCGCCGGCCGCATTGCCCCAAGGGTGACCCAGGGTGCCGCCACCGAACTGCAACACCGAATCATCACCAAAGATGGTGACCAGCGCCGGCATGTGCCAAACGTGGATACCGCCAGAAGCGACCGGCATCACACCCGGCATGGAGCCCCAGTCCTGGTCGAAGAAAATACCGCGGCTGCGATCTTCCTTGATGAAACTATCCCGCATGATGTCGATCCAGCCCAGGGTCGCCTCGCGGTCGCCTTCGAGCTTGCCTACCACCGTACCGGAGTGCAGATGATCGCCGCCAGACAGACGGAGAATCTTGGTCAGCACACGGAAGTGGATGCCGTGATGGGGGTTACGGTCGAGCACCGCATGCATGGCGCGGTGAATATGCAGGAGCATGCCATTGTCGCGACACCAGTTGGCCAGACCCGTGTTGGCGCAGAAGCCGCCGGTGATGTAGTCGTGCATGATGATGGGTGCGCCGATTTCCTTGGCGTACTCCGCACGCTTGTACATTTCCTCCGGAGTCGGGGCGGTAACATTCAGGTAGTGCCCCTTACGCTCGCCGGTCTCAGCCTCGGCCTTTTGGATGGCTTCCATGACGAAGTCGAAACGCTGCCTCCAGCGCATGAAAGGCTGGCTGTTGACGTTCTCGTCGTCTTTAGTGAAGTCGAGTCCACCACGCAGACCTTCATAGCAGGCGCGACCATAGTTCTTGGCCGACAAACCCAGCTTGGGCTTGATGGTGCAGCCCAGCAATGGACGACCATACTTGTTCATGATGTCGCGTTCGACCTGAATCCCGTGGGGTGGCCCACCGCAGGTTTTGACGTAGGCAATGGGGAAACGGACGTCTTCCAGGCGCAGCGCACGCACCGCCTTGAAGCCGAAGACGTTACCAACCAGCGAGGTGAAGACGTTGACCACGGAACCTTCTTCGAACAGGTCGATGGGGTAAGCGATGAACGCATAGAAACAGGTATCATCGCCAGGAACGTCTTCGATCCTGTACGCACGCCCCTTGTAGTAGTCGAGATCGGTGAGGAGATCGGTCCACACCGTGGTCCAGGTACCGGTGGAAGATTCGGCGGCAACCGCAGCAGCGGCTTCCTCACGATCCACGCCCGCCTGGGGAGTAATTTTGAAGACCGCAAGGATATCGGTATCCTTGACGTTGTAATCCGGTTCCCAATAGGTGTTCCGGTAATCCTTCACACCCGCGTTATAGGTCTTGACGGCCATATGCCACCTCCATGCAGTTGCCCGACGCCGGTGCCCCCGGCGCAATCGCTACGTCTGCAGCGATGGAACGACTATAGCGCCCGCAAATCATAAACACTAATCACTATTAATTATTTTTTTCATAAGTTTTAATTGATGTGATGATTACCAGGGAATGCTTTTTGACGCCGGGATAGAGAATATCTATCAGGGCCGCCGTCTTGGCGTTACTCTGTTCGCGTGCCATCATCCACCGATGAATCCCGATCCCTTATATTCTTCGCGCTCATGACCAGTCGCCCCCCCCTGCGCAACGTGCTCAAGGTGGGCAGTAATACCATGGTGTCACGCCTGTTGGGCTTTGCCCGCGACGTGATTCTGGCGCGGCTCTTTGGCGCGGGAGAAATGGCCGACGCGTTTTTCGTCGCCTTCCGTGTCCCGAATTTGTTCCGGCGCCTGTTCGGTGAGGGGGCATTTTCTCAGTCATTCGTCCCGGTGCTGGGAGAATATCGGGCGACACGCTCTATCGAGGAGACTCAGGCTTTTGTCGCCGACGTGGCGGGCTGGCTGGCCCTTACCCTGGCGGTCGTCACCATCGTTGGGATACTGAGTGCCAGTGCCGTTGTCTATGCCATCGCGCCCGGTTTCGCGGCCCATCCGGACAAGTTTCACCTCACCGTAGAGCTGCTGCGTATCACCTTCCCCTACCTTTTCTTTATTTCACTGGTAGCGCTAGCCGGCGGCGTACTCAATACCTACGGGCATTTTACGGTGCCTGCTTTTACGCCGGTCTTCCTGAATCTCAGCATCATCGCCGCAGCCGTGTTCTGGGCACCGCACCTGCAACAACCCGCCGTAGCAGTGGCCTGGGGCGTGCTTATCGGCGGCGTGGTGCAGTTACTTTTTCAACTGCCCGCACTAAAGCGGGTCGGGCATCTGCACTGGCCGCGCCTGCGCCGCCGCGACCCCGGCGTGAGCAAATTACTGCGGCTGATGGGGCCTGCGGCTTTTGGCGCATCGGTAGCGCAGATTAACTTGTTTCTGAACACTATTCTCGCCTCTTTAGTGGGGGGCAATGTGGTGTCTTATCTGTATTATTCCGATCGTCTGGTGGAGTTTCCTTTGGGCGTCTTTGGAGTAGCGCTGGGGACGGTAGTGCTGCCGCTGCTCTCCCGGCAGGCGGCAGAGCGCTCGCCGCAATTCCCGCAAACGCTGGACTGGGCCTTGCGTCTGACCTGGCTCATTGGCCTGCCTGCTACCGTCGGTCTGCTCATTCTCGCGCAGCCCTTGCTGATCAGCCTGTTTCGTTATGGGGCCTACACGGCAGAAGATGCCCGGCAAAGCGCCTTGAGCCTGATAGGTTATGGCCTCGGTATCCTGCCGATCATTGCGGCACGGGTACTCGCCCCTGCCTTCTACGCCCATCAGAACACGCGCACACCGGTGCGTTTCGGCATGATCAGCGTCGCCGTCAACATGGGTATCAGTCTTATCCTGGCCTGGCCGTTGCAGCAACTGGGTCTGGCTCTGGCGACCAGTACGGCGGCTCTGGTCAATGCCTTTATGCTCTGGCGTCGTCTGCACCGCGACGGGGTTTATCAGGCACAGCCGGGCTGGGAGGTCTTCCTGTTAAAAACCGCAGGGTTGGCCCTACTCATGGGGATCGTCTTGCTGTGGTTGCGGGGAGATGCTGCCCTTTGGCTGTCGCTGCCCCTCTGGGGACGGCTGTTACGGGTGCTCGGCCTGGTGATTCTCGCTGCCGTCTTATACCTTATGGGTGGATGGTGGCTCGGCATTCAGGAGCTACGCGATTTATATCGACGGAGGTCTTCCCGTGCCTGATTCAGACGGACCACACGGACATGGTGATGCGATCTTCGCCATCCAACGACCCGGCCAGGCAAGGGTGTTCTCCCTGCACGAGGCAGAGGCCATTTTCCCTCTGCTGCGTTTTATTACCGCCCAGGCGCACGACGAATTGGCTCCAGTATTGGAGTCCATGCGCGCCGGCATGGAGAGCCGCGCGGCATTGACCCGGCACGAGGACCGCTACGAAGAGATTGTTCAGCGCTGGATTAACAAGATGGAAAGGCTAGGCGTGGTCGTTTCCGGACTGTGGCTGGTGGATTTTGATACCGGCGATGGTTATTTGTGCTGGAGATACCCTGAAGTAGCCTTGGGCTTCTATCATGGCCACGACCAGGGATTTGGCCAGCGTCGCCCCCTGTCAGACATATTGCAGGCACATCAACCCGGTTGGGCGGCTGCGGGCGGGGGGGGGAGGAGCGGTGAGGAAGGCGGACCACATCCCAATCTAGCAGTCTGTCGGATTTTCACGGGCCAGCCTATTGAGGTATAATTATTTATAATTCAATATGATGAGTGAACGATGGCCCACTTTATCGATCCCG
>NZ_JBYCKR010000143.1:0-4035 GCF_057473505.1 Acidithiobacillus sp. TH-A35
AGCTTTCTGACAGCGATCCATCACATGGATGAAGTCCTGAAAGGGCACCCCTTTGTCAGCGGCAATAGTGATCTGGGTTTTACTGGGATCACCATCAGCAGCGAGCATTTTCTGCAGACCGTCGAGATTATAGTGATGACCCTTCACATCCACCGATCCATCCTTATCGATATTGATGGTGTAGTGCGGGCGCGGAAGCTGCTGCGCCTGACTGGAGGCTGGAAGCTGCAAATTCAGGCCCTTATCGGGGATCATTTGCAGCGTGATCATGATAAAAAACACCAAGAGGAAGAGCATGATGTCGATCATGGGGATGATCTCCACCCGGCCCTTCTTCTGCTCGAAGTAACGGCGCTCCATCAACTGGCCCTCGCCACAGACAACACTTCACTGCGCTGCTTATCACTATTGTCCGGCGTGATCATGGGTTGACCGTCCATCCGATTGAGCAGCATGGTCTTTACGGAATCCAGTTGCAGGAGAATCTGCCGCACCTGATTGTTGAAGGCATTGAAAGCCACCAGACCGAGCATGGCGATAAACAGGCCAGTTGCCGTGGCGACCAGCGCGTCAGCCACACCGCCGGTGACTGCCGTAGGCGCGTGTCCCGGAGCGGCCAGCACCGAAAAGGCGTGGAACATACCGATAATCGTGCCGAACAAACCCAGCAGCGGCGCTAAGGTGATGATAGTGTCCAGCAACCACAGACGGCGATCCAGTTGCGGCGCCAACACCAGCACACTTTCTTCGAGACGGCTGGCGAGGGCTTCGCCCTTGACCTGTCCGTGATGGGAAGCGGCCATTCGCAGCAAAGTGGCTTCGGGCAGGTCTCCTGCGCTTTCGGTCATTTTATTGAGCGTTTCACGATCGAGCCGACCATGGCTACCCAACTCCTGTACGAACACCAGTCCACGCAGAATGGTGCGCCGCAGGTACCAAAAGCGGTCTACCATCACCGCCAGTTCAACCAGCAGCAGAATACCAAGTACGTAAAGAACGCCATCTGAATAGTTGGCGAGATGAATGAGATATTGCAGGTTCATGGGAGTCCCTCTTCAAACGAAGACGCTACCATAGCAAATCAATGTGACAGTTTTATGAACCTTTTATGACAATTTTACGTCAATGGCACTTTTCTAAGGCAAGCTCATCCGTAGAACCCGCCTTTCCGACGAAAAAGTCCGACCTGGATGCATGGCACTGAGTAAGTCCACTCGGCGCTTCTCCTAAAATCAGAATACGTGCCCGATAGAGCGGATCCGTCCCCACGGGAGGAGGATTACTGCAGTGGAATGGTTTGCTGTTCAGGCTGCTGTGGCGCCGTTGGCTGGTTGCTGGCCGGGGGCAACACCACCCCCGCCGGGGCTTGAGGGCTGGCGGTCATGCCCAGCCGCTGCGAAAGAAGTTTTTGGAACTGCAAAGACATCGGCTTGTCGCCAAAAGTCCCAATGCGGATATTGGCCTTGGTAACATCCGTTGCCATGGACGTCAGCGTCACCTTGACCGTCTGTCCCTCTTGGGTAGTACCCTCAAGCAAATACTCAGAAGGACGTTTGCGGATTTCGCCGTTATAGCGAATGCCCATTTCTCCGAATGCCGCCCGGGACGCCGCACTGACCTGACTCACAGAGGTCGGGTAGAACGCGTAGAAATTGGCGACACCGCCGTTCTCCACATAAGCTACCGCCCCGCCGCCAGCTCCTGCTGCAACAAGCGCCACACATCCGCCAAGCGGCAGCGTCGCCACCGCACCAGCTGCCACCGCCAACCACGCCAACCGCCGCTGCATCGCCATGCCAACCCCCTAGCCCCGTGAAAGAAAGTGGAAAAAATGGCTACAAAAAAACCCGGCAGAACCGGGCTTCTTCAGTTTTTTGGTACCGAGAGTCGGACTCGAACCGACACGATGTCACCACCACCGGATTTTGAGTCCGGCGCGTCTACCAGTTCCGCCATCCCGGCAAAATACCTGCACACATAATAAGGGGTCTGCCCGCCCTAAGCAAGACCGGGCAGATAACCAGAGATTAACGCCATCCCCAGCCTGGGCCTCCCCACCAACCCCAAGGTCCCCAAGGACCGCCATACCAGCCACCATTGATAAAGACCGTGGTCGGTTCAGGTTCTTCCACCGGCCACAAATACACGGTACTGGCTTGCAGAGTTGGGTAGGGATACCCGTACCCTCCAACCTTTTCCACCTGCACCCCAGTCACCGTACCCACAAAGGTAAGCTCCCGTCCCGCCGCATAAAGCACCGGGTCGTAGAACCCTGGAGCACAGGCGATAAACCGCCCTTCATCGGACTTTTTCTGACCCAGATAAGGCCGCCCATCCTGACGCAGGGGCAGCGCCATTACCGTAAAGCACGTCTCCTGAGCCTTCGGCTGCGCCTGAATCAGCGTGCCCCCCCAGCGCACCAGCTTTCCGTTTTCCGCACCCGTCTGCGCCTGATGCGGTGTAATGGGCGGGAACTGCCCACTCACCGGCGTAACCGTTGCGCACCCCCCCAAAGCTATCGCCGCGATCACACCCGTCAATGCCTTCACTATGTTCATTGTCCCCTCCTGCAGCATCGCCATCGTTCACAGACAACCACCACAGTATAGACCATCTTCCCGAGCACATTACTGTGTCGACCCAAGTGCTTGCAGGGCGCTACACAGCCCGTTAATCATCCACAAAGGCGCCACACCAGCAGAGCGTCATATCCGTCTGCGCCGTTGGGAACAGCACGTCAGTGGCACTGACCTCGGCTATACCTGGGCCTCTTCATCACACCGTCTTACACGGCCCAGGACAACTCCGCACAGAGCCCGCCACCGGCGGAATTGAATAGGCGCAGGCGCATCCCCTGCGCCTCTGCCAATTGACGGGCAATAGCCAGACCAAGGCCACTGCCCTCACTATGCCCTCGCGCATCATCCAGACGAATGAACGGCTCAAAAACCTTCTCCAGATCCGCCTCCGGAATCCCCGAGCCAGCATCGCATAGACGTAACAGGAGATGCCCCGGCGTTTTCTGAAACTCTGCCGTCACCCTCCCGCCACCGTAACGCAAAGCATTATCCAACAGATTGGACAACAGACGGCGCAAAGCCTCCCGGTCTCCCCGGAAGGGATAACGACGCGGTAATGTTGCCTCCCAGTGGCCGCCCTCCCGCTCGAAATCTGCTCCCACTTCGGCCAGCAATACCATCAGATCAAAATCTGCCACCTTCGCCGCCATACCGCGACCCAGCGCAAGAGATTGGGCCAGCAGTTCATCCATTCGCTCCATATCCTGCAGCATACCGTCCCGAAGACGCTGCGGCGTAGTCTCCGGCAACAGCTCCCAAGCCATACGCAGGCGCGCCAGCGGTGAACGCAGATCGTGGGAAATCCCGGTCAGCAATAACGACTGATGATTAACCATCGCCTGCAAACGGGTTCGCAGATTAGCGAAAATATTGAGGATATTCTGGAACTCATAAGCACCGCCACGCGGCAAACTCGGCAGCGGTGCCTTTAACGATCCACGCAATGCCTCTGAAATCACCCCGAGAGGCCGTAATACCCGACGTACCAAAATCATCGTCAACACCAACAGTGCGAGTGTTGAAAAAGCCAGCACAAAAATCATGGCAATGGGCAGAGACGAGGCCAACCGCCCTCGGTCAAAATGTACCCAAACCGTTTGACCGGAAACAGTAACCGGCACCCAAAACGTACGCACGCTCCCGCCCAAAACGTCCACATGCACAGGTTCTCCTAAACGTCTGGCCAGCGCACGACTTAGCAACCAGCCGTATATATGTCCATGGGTATGCTTTATAGAACGGTCCAGATGCGCGGCAATTTCTACCCCATTGTCGGCCCGCAGGCTGGCTAAAAAAGCGGGGCGCTCTTGCGGAGACAGTTCGGCATAGGTTTTCGCACTGATCACAATCAAACCTGCCAGGTCCTCTGCCGAGCGCTCCGCCAGGGGATAAAGTACCGTGGCGACAATCATGACCAACGTCAAAACCTGCAGCACGACAATGCCCAGCCCCAAAG
>NZ_JBYCKR010000144.1:0-1772 GCF_057473505.1 Acidithiobacillus sp. TH-A35
CTGCGCGGTAGCCGCTGGATTGCGGTCGGGCGTCTCGACTACAACACCGAAGGCTTGTTACTGCTGACGAATGACGGCGACCTCGCCAACGCGCTGATGCATCCGCGCGCGGGTATCGAACGGGAATATGCCGTCCGGGTGATGGGGGTGGTGAGTCCGGAGCAGCAGACCAGTTTGTTGCAGGGTGTGGCGCTGGAAGACGGTGAGGCGCGTTTTACGACCGTGCAGGAAGCCGGTGGTGAGGGCCTCAATCACTGGTATCACGTCACTCTGGCCGAGGGGCGTAATCGCGAAGTGCGACGACTCTTCGAGGCAGTCGGCCTAACCGTGAGTCGCCTGATCCGGGTGCGCTACGGGGTGGCGGAAATGCCGCGTTTGCTCAAGACCGGTTACTTTGACGAATTGCCCGACGAAGAGCGCGAAGCCTTGCTCGCCAGCGTGCAGTGGGTCAACCCCGCGACACCGCCTCCTGACAAAGCGGGACGAGGGACAGATGTGTCCGAACCGCGCAAAAATAACAGTCGGCGAGAAGCCCGACAGGGGGCATCGCGTGGCCGAACGGGGCAGGGACGTCGGGTGGTCCGGGATTAGAGCCTATCGATGCGTGGGGAAAATGGTTGGTTAGCCGTATTCAGGACGCTGCAAGAGGCTTTTGGCCCGCAGGAGTGGTGGCCCGCGCAGTCGCCCTTTGAGGTCATGGTGGGCGCGATCCTGACCCAGAATACCGCCTGGCGCAATGTCGAAAAAGCGATTGCCAATCTGCGGGCGGCGGATGCCCTGAGCGTGGCCGTCATTTTGGCTCTACCGGAAAGTGATCTGGCTGAACTGCTCCGGCCATCCGGATTTTATCGGATAAAGACCAAACGCCTGCTGGCGTTGTGCCAGTTTCTGGAGGCGCAGGGTGTGGGCGCGGTGCCGGAACAGATCGCCCGGCAGGCGGCCGTTCCGGCACTGCGGCGAGACTTGCTGGCGGTCCATGGTGTCGGTGAGGAAACCGCAGATTCCATTCTGCTCTATGCCCTGGGTCTGCCGGTTATGGTGGTGGACACTTACACCCGCCGGATTGGTGGTCGTGTGGGTCTGTTAGGCGATCATCTGTCCTATACCGAGGTGCAGGCTGCCATCGAGGCGGAGCTGGTGCCGGGCGACGCAGCGGTACGTAATGCGCTGCATGCCCTGCTGGTCTCTTTGGGCAAGGATTACTGTCGGCCTCGTCCGCGCTGTGATACCTGTCCGCTCAATACGCGCTGCGCTTATGCGGCAGGGCGATGCCGCCCCCGCCAACCAGAACAGCCATAGCATTCATCTGGCTAAGTTCATATCCTTTTGACGAGCTTGATGATGCTCAGAAGGATGACCGCGCCGATGAAAGCCACAACGATGGCGCTGATAATACCCGCCCCGAAAAGACCTGCCAGGCCGAAGAAGATGAGTACGAAGCCACCGATGAACGCGCCGATGATACCAACGATGATATCTCCGATGATCCCAAAGCCGCGTCCCTTGATCAGTAGTCCCGCCAGCCAGCCCGCAATGCCGCCAATGATGAGGAAGGTGATGATGCTCAGGAGAGTCATGGTGGAGGGTCCTGTGACGGGTTTGGATATTCACCTTAGCAAAGTATGGAGGTGATCTCTATATTTCACATTTGGATGATACCCAGGTTCCGAGCGCAACTGGCCGTGACCGGTTCTATAATGAACGAAGTGCAGATCAACGGGAGGTGAGGCATGGTGGGGTCAGAACGGTCCGTTCACATTTCGGCAGAAGGG
>NZ_JBYCKR010000145.1:0-3753 GCF_057473505.1 Acidithiobacillus sp. TH-A35
GCAGTGGAGCATGAACCCGTATACTGGGGTATCGCTGTATTGGATCTTGATTTCTTTAATGAAATAAATACCTCATATGGCCCTCATCAGGCCGATAACTGTTTGCGGATGATTACCCGCAATCTCGGGGAGGCACTGGCAGGAAAAGACGCGCTCCTGGCGCGCATCGGTGGTGATGAATTCGGCATCATGATACCGGTCACGGAGACCAGGCAGATTGCTGACATCAGTCCGCAGCTTTTGCTCGCGGTAACTGCGGCAGCGCGGGGCGTACTGGATGCGCCGCTGTCCACCTCTATCGGATGGTCATTTTTTCCTCAGGACGGGCAGAATGTTCATACCCTCATGGCTCAGGCCGATGAGGCTATGGTCGAGGCGAAAAAGGCAGGCGGAAACGAATACCGGGTTTATGGCGGTGCCGTGGCACGGCGCGCGGTACAGCGGCTTTGGGTGCATCGTTCCTTTCCCAAGGCCATAGAGCGTGGAGATGTTCATTTTTTCCTGCAGCCCAAAGCCGATATGCTCGCCGTCCGGCTTACCGGCGTCGAAATGCTGGCCCGTTGGCGCTCCGTGGAAGGGCGTTGGATTTGGCCGGGTAAATTTATGCCGTACGTCGAAGAAAACGCGCATTTGATCCGTTTGCTAGGTATTCGAGCCTTACAGGAGGCTGTGCGCCTGCGCGAGCGTATGCACGACGAGCATTTGTCTCTGCAAATCTCCATCAACATTGGTGCCAAGCATTTTTTGGATCCCGCTTTTATTGGTGATTTGGAGACACATTGCCCGGATGGCCGGGGGATTACGCTCGAAATAACGGAAACCGCTTCGGTGACGGGCAGGAAATCTGCCCAACCCATCATGGAATGGTGTCAGAATCGTGGTTTCGCGCTGTCCATGGACGATTTTGGTACCGGATATTCTTCATTGCTGTCGGTGGCACGCCTGCGCTTTAATGAACTTAAGCTGGACCAAGGCTTTATTCGTGCCTTCCGCAAAGACGTGGCCAGTTTCGGTGTTGCTGGAGCCAGTCGGTTGCTCAGCCAGATTGCGCAATGCGATCTGGTAGCCGAAGGGATTGCTACCCCCGATGAACTGCATTTGTGGCTGCTTCTCGGTGGACGCTATATACAGGGGTATCTGCTGGCGCCGCCGCTCCCTGAGAATGCTTTCTTCACCTGGCAAAACTGGTTGCTGCCTGCGATTCTGCGGCCCACCCCTGTCATCGCCCTACAGGATATGGCGGCCTTGTGGCAGCAGTTGCAACAGGAGGATGTCTGACGGGACAGGTCGACCGAGTACTGCTAAGATGACACAAAACAGGGTGCTGGGGTGACACGCAGGACCGGTTAGAGTCCGGCCGGGAGGTAGAGGGGAAACGATGACGGTACAGATTCATGAGGTCCGCCAGCACCTCTTTGCTGATCGCTATCGGCTCAGCTCTTGGCTGCATGCGACCAATGTCTTGGCGAGACTCCTTCGGGATCATATTTTTTGTACCTTGTGGCTGGATGATCAACCTGAGAGTTTCAATACGCTACTGTTCGATATGCAGGAGGAACTTCTCTGGGTGGATGTTCCGCTCAATTTTCCGCAGAACGTGCGCCCGGAATGGCCCGTTACGATTATCACCAGCGTTGATGGTCTGGTTAGCGGATTCCGCAGCAGGATAGTTCGGGTGGAAAAGGATGCAATCGTGATCCGCTACCCGGATGCCCTTTATCAATTGCAGCGTCGTCAGTTATACCGGGTCCCGCCGACCGTGCAGGATCCAGATCAGGTAGAGGCATATCGGCAGGGCGCGCAGATGATTACCGGACGGATGCAGGATATCAGTGCAGGTGGCTTGCGCATGCTTAGCCGTCGTCCAAAAGATTTTCCCTTTCAGCCGGGAGAGCGGATACCGCAACTCATCTTCGGTATTCGTGACAGTGCGCCACTGCGTATGCCAGCTATCGTACGCTTTGTGGATACTTATGCGACGGATGTCTCCGGTGTTATTCTGGGGCTCGCGTTTCTGGATCCAACCGCCGCAGATCAGGAAAAAGTCGCGCAATATGTGCAGGCCCGTGACCGGGAAATCTTACGTTTGTTGAGCATTGGTTTACGCAGTTCTGCCAAGGCAGAGCCTGTGTCCTGGACAGGCCGGATCAAGCGCTGGTTGAAAACATGATCACCAAGGATGAATGTTGATGTGGTTTCTTATGCTGGTTCTTGCGCTGATTATTATTGCTGCCCAAGCGATGTTGTGGCGTTTGCAGCGTCGCTTGCTGACGAATCTGCAGGTTTCTCAAGCGCGTGTGCAAGCGCTGGAGGAGACCGTGAGGCGCATTACCGTCGGCCAGACGACAAAAAAAACGGATGCTTCCCACGCTGTGCACGATACCGATGACGGAGGTTTCAAGGTCCTGTCACGGCCGACAGAGGAGAGTGAGGAGAAAGAAAACCGTTATCGGCGTGCCCGTGTGTTAGCCGAGTCGGGGCGTGACGCCTGCTATATTGCGAGCGCCTGCCAGATCGGTGAAGAAGAGGCGGAACTCCTGATCCGCCTAAACAATCGGCCGTCGCAAAAATGACGCCTTCCGCCAGCACCCTGGCGCCTCTGCGTGTTGTTGGCGCGGTACTTATTCCAAATGCGGCTACAGCGCTTGCGAAAACCATAACACCCGGCACCCTCCTGGAGGGACGGGTGTTACAAAGCGCCAATGCGCAGACGCTCATAGCGGTAGCGGGGAAAACGCTGGCCTTTCAGTTGCCCGGCCAGTGGGCAGCGGGACAGCGCTTGCAGTTGCTCTATTTGGGAGGCCGTTCCCGTCCCGCCTTTTTGCTCACGACCTCGGCAGCAGCATCGTTGCCGGATCGTGTGGGCTTGTCGAGTACAGCGCAGTCTCTTCTGGGTTTGTCTCCAGCCGAGAGTGGCAGCGGGCTCCGCAGCTTACAGCCATTGCTGCCGCAGCCACCCTCAGAAAGTGCCCCGCTCGCGCAGATGTTGCAGCAGTCCATAATGCAGAGTGGGCTCTTTTATGAAAGCCACTTGGCGGCTTGGGTGCAGGGCCAACTGTCACTGCAAAATCTGCGCGCAGAGCCACAGAATGCGTCCTTATCGCCGGTGATGCTGCCGGTGCCAGAAGGTCCTTTGCCACAGACGACACTGGTGAGCCAACGTCCTCGAGTGGAGGTGTCTGCGCTGGTGGCCAGCCAGACCCCGGAACACGTCTTACCCGATCGTGTCGCGGGGGCGATGACGTACACGCAGATTGCCGATTTGGGAAAGTCGGCTATCCGCTATGAGTCTGCATCAATGACCGGAGATCTTGCCGGCCTTGTGGGCCGCCAGATTCAGGTGCTGAACCAGCAGCAGATCACCTGGAGCGGCCCGGTTTGGCCGGGGCAGTTCGTGCAATGGATAGTCAGCCGACGCGAGGAGCATTCGGGAGAGAATGTCCACTCACCGATGGCGACGCCGGAGACAGTGCCGCATTGGGATAGCACATTGACGCTGCAAATGCCTCATTTGGGGAATATTCAGGCGAAGCTGCATTTGCATCGCGATATGCTGAGCTTGGCCATCACTGCGGATCAGGCGGCAGCTTTAATAAATCATTGGGGGGATTTAAAGGCGGCTTTGCGGGCGCTGGGCCTGCGCGTAACGCAGCATGAGATCCGCGCATTCGATGGATAACAAGCCAGAAAACCCATCCAACGCCGTGGCCTTGCGCTATAGTGGCAAGGATTCGGCGCCCATTGTCGTGGCGA